>SYKJ01000015.1 GCA_005798205.1 Bacteroidota bacterium
AAAACCCTTGGAGCGTGACGAATTGAAGACTGCATTGTTAAAAGCTGTGAAGGCACTTAATCAAAAGAAAAATGATTTTTCCTTTGTGGCACTAGACAATAATATTCAACCACATAAAAAGAAAAAACTAATTTTGAAAACATTGGAAAGTATGTTCATTGTTGACATCGAAAATATTGTTCGCTGTGAATCGGATAAAAATTACACCTTCTTTTTCTTTACTGAGGGAAAAAAAATTCTTGTTTCAAAGACGCTTAAAGAATATGATATGTTATTATCAGGACTTTCATTTTTTAGAGTGCAACAATCTCATTTGATAAATATGAATTATGTTGATCGGTATGATAAGCACGACGGGGGATGTGTTATTATGAAAGATGGAACACAAATACCTCTCTCTCAAGCTAAGAAAGAAGAGTTTTTTAAAATGTTGGAGACGCTATAATTATTTTAGTGCCTGCTCTAAATCTTCTATTAAATCGGAGATATCTTCTATTCCTACACTTAACCGAATTAGTGAATCAACAACGCCACTTTCCTCTCTAATTTCTTTTGGTATTGATGCGTGAGTCATTGTTGCAGGATGTCCAATAAGTGATTCTACTCCGCCCAATGATTCAGCAAGCGCAAATAGCTTTACTTTTTTTACGATCTCAAGTGCATCTTCCAATTTATTTCCTTTTAAGGTAAAAGAGATCATACCGCCAAAGCCACGCATCTGTTGCTTTGCTATACTATGATTAGGGTGGTCTTCAAAACCAGGCCAATACACTTTTTCAATTCTTGCACTGCTCTTTAAAAAGCGTGCGATTTTTTCGCCGTTTTCACAATGTCTTTGCATCCTGAGATGCAGTGTTTTTATGCCACGCAAAACAAGAAAAGAATCCATTGGCCCGCAAACTGCTCCTGATGAATTTTGTATTCGGTACATTTCATTCGCAATCTTTTCATTTGAAGTTACTAATGCGCCCATAATAACATCGGAGTGTCCGCCTAAGTATTTAGTAACAGAATGCATGACGATATCAGCTCCTAAATCTAATGGAGTTTGCAAGTAAGGTGTTGCAAATGTATTATCAACACATAAAAGTGCTCCAGATTTTTTAGCAATTACCGACATCGCAGCTATATCAACGATATTCATCATAGGATTCGTTGGTGTTTCAACCCAAATAATTTTTGTTTTAGTTGATATAACTTTTTCTACTTCTTTTAAATTTTGCATGTTTACAAAATGAAAAACGATTCCATATTTTTCGAAAATAGTTTTAAAAATACGATACGAACCACCGTACAAATCATTAGTAGAAATGACCTCGTCGCCTGGATTAAGCATTTTAATTATACAATCTATTGCTGCTAATCCTGAACCAAAACAAGCACCAAATTTACCATTTTCAATAGCTGCAATGTTTTTTTCTAGGGCGTGTCGTGTAGGATTTTGAGTACGCGAATATTCGTAGCCTTTATGATTACCGACTCCATCTTGAACGTACGTTGAAGTTTGATAAATAGGTGTCATAATTGCCCCTGTCGCTGGATCTGGTTGAACACCTGCGTGAATTGCTTTTGTACCGAATTTCATGGTTTGATTTTTTATGCAAAATTAGCAGAATCTTTAAGGTAAATTTAATTCTTGTGTTGGATCCCAAAAGATTTTTGAAAAATGCTGTATTTGATCTTCGACAATTTCAATGCCTTCAGACTCTAAAGATTGCTGCATTGCAACTGGAGTAGGGAAGTGCATTTTACCACTTAATAATCCATTTCGGTTGACCACGCGATGCGCTGGAACATCATCAAGTTTATGTGAAGCATTCATAGCCCAACCGACCATTCTAGCCGCAGATTTTGCGCTTAAATAGTTTGCAATAGCACCATAGGATGTAACTCGGCCACTTGGAATTAATCTTACTACCTGGTAAACCTGTTCAAAAAAATCCTTGTTTTTATTTAATACTGTAGCCATACCTCAAAACTCCAAAAAAAAAACCTCTCAAAAAAGAGAGGCTTAGTTTATTTAAATTTTACTCAATCCTTTTTACAGCAATCTTCTTTTTTCTTGCCACTTTCATTGCAACAATTTCCTATCCATTTTCCATCTTCTGCGTAATTCGATAAACAGGCTTTTTTTTCAGCTGGAGAACATTGTAGCGAATCACACATTTTTGAACACTCCTCTTTTGTCATTTTAGCACATTGACTCATATCACATTTTCCGGTAGTGTTTGTATCACATTTACTATCTTTCATTTCACAATTGCTTTTATCACAAGCATTTGATCCTTTAGAATCATCATGACCACTACCTAAAATGGGTGCTATTACCAAACCAATTAGACAAGTAAGTTTAATCAGAATATTCATTGATGGGCCGGAGGTATCTTTAAACGGATCTCCAACGGTATCTCCAGTTACTGCTGCTTTGTGAGCATCTGACCCTTTAAAAGTCATTTCCCCATTTATTTCTACGCCAGCTTCAAATGATTTTTTTGCATTGTCCCAGGCACCTCCGGCATTATTTTGGAATACTGCCCAAAGTACACCTGAAACTGTAACACCAGCCATATAACCACCTAGCATTTCAGCAATTAATTGATTGTTATCACCATATACCAATTTGCCTAAAAGTACAATTGCAATTGGAAATCCTATGGTTAAAATTCCTGGCAACATCATTTCTCTTAATGCCGCTTTAGTTGAAATTTCAACACATTTACCATACTCTGGTTTACCAGTACCCTCCATAATTCCTGGAATTTCTTTGAATTGACGACGTACTTCATAAACCATATCCATTGCAGCTTTACCAACTGAATTCATCGCTAATGCGGAGAAAACTACAGGTATCATTCCGCCAATAAATAACATTGCTAATACTGGAGCCTTAAAGATATTTATACCATCTATACCTGTGAAAGTAACATAAGCTGCAAATAATGCCAACGAAGTTAATGCTGCAGATGCAATTGCAAAGCCCTTGCCAGTAGCTGCTGTTGTATTACCAACTGAATCCAAAATATCGGTTCGCGTTCTTACTTCTTTAGGAAGTTCACTCATTTCAGCAATACCGCCTGCGTTATCTGAAATTGGACCAAAAGCATCGATAGCTAATTGCATAGCGGTTGTTGCCATCATAGCTGATGCTGCCAATGCCACTCCGTAAAATCCTGCTAATGCATATGATCCCCAAATAGCAAAAGCGAACAATAAAACGGTAGGGAAAGTAGAAATCATTCCTGTTGCAAGTCCAGCAATTACATTTGTTCCAGCTCCTGTTGATGATTTTTGAACGATTTTTAGTACAGGCTTTGTTCCTAATCCTGTATAATATTCTGTTACAGATGAAATAGCTCCACCAACAACTAAGCCAACAAGGGTTGCAAAAAAGACTCTCAATGAAGAAATATCCTTGACGCCTTCTCCGAAAAAGCTCATTTTCATTGTTGTGGGCAACATCCAGGTAACTAAAAAGTAACAAGCGATAGCTGTTAATATAATAGAAACCCAGTTTCCTAAGTTAAGTGCCTTTTGAACTTGGGCTTCTTTGGCGTCATTACTGCTAATTTTCACCAACATTGTTCCGATTATAGAGAAAAGAATCCCAAAACCTGCAATTGCCATTGGCAATAAAATTGGACCTATTCCTCCAAATGCATCATTTATAGCACCTCCCATATCTTTGATGACATAGTTACCAAGAACCATGGCGGCTAAAACAGTTGCGACATAAGAACCAAATAAATCAGCGCCCATTCCAGCAACGTCACCAACATTATCACCAACATTATCTGCAATTGTAGCAGGATTTCGAGGATCATCTTCAGGAATTCCAGCTTCTACTTTACCAACTAAATCCGCTCCAACATCAGCAGCTTTTGTATAAATTCCTCCACCTACTCGGGCAAATAATGCAATTGATTCAGCTCCCAAAGAAAAGCCTGCAAGAGTTTCAAGTACAATCGTCATTTGATCTGTAGATGTCCATTTGCCACCCATGAAAAAGTGAAAAAAGAAAATAAAGAATGCAGTTAAACCAAGTACTGCCAAACCTGCAACACCTAATCCCATTACTGTTCCACCACCAAAAGAAACTTTTAACGCTTGTGGCAAACTGGTTCGTGCCGCTTGCGTAGTTCGAACATTTGTTTTTGTAGCGATTTTCATTCCCATATTTCCTGCAAGCGCAGAAAAGAAGGCACCAAAAATAAATGCAACAACAATTAAAATATGTGTGGTAGGAACAATGAATGAAATACCTGCTAATAGAATACTTGCAAGAACAACAAATATTGCTAATAAACGGTATTCTGCTTTTAGGAAAGCTAGAGCGCCTTCGTAGATGTAATCAGAAATTTCTTTCATTTTCCCATCGCCTGCATCTTGTTTTAGGACCCAAGATCTTTTAATAGACATAAATAGTAAGCCGATTAGGGCCATCACTATTGGAATATAAATCATAATTGCATTCATAAGATTTTTTTTTAATAATTGTCGGCAAAAATAGTTCTTTTAAAACAATCTAGTGCAATACGAACAATATAATATAGGGTTACATCTAATTTAAAAAATCATAATCAATTATTTTAGATAGAAAAAAAAATCAAAAAAAAAGAGAAATAAAATTTATTCCTCTTTTTCGCAACTAGAATGTTCAGTTTAGTTTTCTAAAACTTCTAATTGGATAGTTGGTTTCGTTAAAGCGTCTTTAATTTTTGCTTCTAATTCATCTGCAAGTTCTAAATTATCAAGCAACAAAGATTTGATAGAATCTCGCCCTTGCCCAAGTCTTGTCTCTCCATATGAAAACCAAGAACCACTTTTCTTTAAAATGTTTAATTCAACACCTAAATCAATTATTTCTCCAATTTTTGAGATTCCTTCACCGTACATAATGTCAAACTCGGCTTTTCTGAATGGAGGTGCAACTTTGTTTTTTACAACTTTTACTTTCACTCTATTACCAATGATTTCCTCACCATCTTTTAATTGTGTAGATCTTCTAATATCAAGTCTCACCGAGGAGTAAAATTTTAAGGCGTTTCCGCCTGTTGTTGTCTCTGGATTTCCAAACATAACGCCAATTTTTTCTCTAAGTTGGTTGATGAAGATACAACAGCACCCCGCTTTACTTATTGATCCTGTTAATTTTCTTAATGCTTTTGACATTAGCCTAGCTTGCAGTCCCATTTGGGAATCTCCCATTTCACCCTCTATTTCTGCTTTTGGTGTTAATGCAGCTACAGAATCTATTACAACTAAATCAACCGCTCCGGATCGTATCAAATTGTCTGCTATTTCTAATGCTTGTTCACCGTTGTCGGGTTGAGATATTAGTAGATTTGCGATATCAACCCCTAATTTTTTTGCGTAAAATTGATCAAATGCATGTTCTGCATCGACAAATGCTGCAATGCCACCTTGTTTTTGCACTTCAGCAATTGCATGTATAGCTAAAGTCGTTTTACCAGACGATTCCGGCCCGTAGATTTCAACTACACGACCTTTTGGATATCCATTAATTCCTAATGCTAGGTCGAGCGTAATCGATCCAGTTGGAATTACTTCTACTTTTTCAACAGGAGAATCTCCTAATTTCATAACAGTTCCTTTTCCAAATGTTTTATCTAATTTCTCCATTGTTAGTTGAAGCGCTTTTAATTTTTCTAAGTTTAATTCTTGTTTTGACATAATTTCTTTTTTTAAATGTTATTGTTTGTTAATTGATAGGATACAAATTTATAGCAGGATGATTGGAAAGTATTTACGGTCATCTTATAAATTGTATTTTTTTATTATTTCATTTGCATGATCTTTTGTGTTTGGCTTTTCTAGAACAGCGATTAATGTTGAATCCTCACTAAATAAAAAACTTGTTCTATGGATTCCATCATAGGTTTTACCCATAAATTGTTTTGATCCCCAAACCCCAAATGCTGTTATTATTTTTTTTTCGGTATCAGCTAATAAAGAAAATGGAATCTTATATTTTTCAATAAATTTAGTGTGTGTTTTTTCATTGTCAGCACTAACGCCCAAAATAACTATCCCTTTCTCGCTCAATGTTTCAAAACCATCTCTTAAACTACATGCTTGCGCAGTGCAACCAGGCGTATCGTCCTTTGGATAAAAATAAACTACAAGTTTTTTTCCAATAAATTGTTGAAGACTAATTTCTTTACCATTTTGATCACTTGAAGTGATAGCTGGAATTTTACTTCCAATTGTTAATTTTTCCATAATGCTTAATAAATAATCTAAATAATGATGTTTTTCTAATCAAAAGTAATAACTTATTTGATATGATAAACAATTAATTTAAAAAAAGTTCATTTTTTTTACAATTCTTATATTTAATTAGGAAATATTTTAGAAAATAACATATTCTATAAAATGATTATGATTTCCGAATTAAACAAAATGTAAAATAAATCCATGAGCCAATTAGAACTGAACCACCAATTGGTGTTATTAATCCAAGAATAGGGATTCGCAAGCCGAAGCTATTTAATAATACAAGAAGGTAAATGGATAAACTAAATAGTAATGTTCCAATTATCATACAATAGAGTATTTTTTCCATAGAAAATTTGATTTTTTCTGTATTCAATGACAAAACAATTATCGCTAAACCCTGAAACAATTGATATCTTATTCCTGTTTCAATTGATAATAGTTGCTCGTTACTTAAATGAGATTTTAAAAAGTGAGCTCCAAATGCACCTAAAATGATTGCAGTCCATACTAAAATAGCGCCAATAACTGTGGTTGTCTTCTTCATTTTACAAATTTGAATAAAAAAAGTAACTATTAATCAATTCCTTATCTTTGTTGTATGAAATTAAATTTTATTTCAGTTTTAATACTCTTTTTGGTTTTTCTTCTTCTTAATTGCAAGTCGGAGACAAAAACTAAGGATGAAATTGATTATTATCAATTTCAAAAACTCAATTTAAATAAATTTGATTTAGCTGCAAGTTTATTTATCCCTAATGCAACTGCTGGAATTGGTGCTACATTTGTTCCTGAGGTAGCGCATGAGATTGGTGGTTACAAATGGAAGATTCTTATTGGCAAAAATTTTGAGCTTGACATTGAGGATTATGGAGATTATCCCTATTTATTTCCAGAATTTAAGAAAAAACTCCTTTCTAGCAATAATTTTTATAAAGTTGAAATTATAATGGAGGAAGAAAATCTTATCTTATACAAAAGAACTATTGCCGAAAATTTAGGGAATTCAAAATCATCTTCGTATCATCTGTTTGCAGTTGTTAAAATTGATGGGATTAACTATCAATTAACGAATCGAGAATCAGGAGATTCAAAAAAAGTAATTGATTTTGTTTACAAATCTGTAAAATCATTCAAAAAAGCTAAAAATTGAAATGGAACTGAACCGAGAAGAGGTATTAAAAATATTAGGAAATATAATAGAGCCAGATTTAAAGAAAGATATTGTAAGTCTTAATTTAGTCGAAAATCTTCAAATTACAGACAAGCATATTGAATTATCAATTCAAATTTCAAACCCAGCTTTACATGCTAGAAAAAGAATGCAAGAAGCTGTTTTATTTAATTTAAAACGTGTTTTTGGGTCATCGATAGAAGTTTCTTGCACTGTGAAGGGAATGTCTGGAGAATTAAAAGAAAAAAGAAGAAAAATACTTCCAGATGTGAAGTACATTGTTGCAATTGCCTCGGGAAAGGGTGGGGTAGGGAAGTCAACAGTTACCTCAAACATTGCTGGTGGCTTGAAAAAAAAAGGTTTTAAGGTTGGAATTGTTGATGCAGATATTTATGGTCCTTCTATGCCTACAATGTTTGATGTCGTTGGTGAAAGACCAAAAATGATTGAAGTTGATGGAATATCTTTAATTGATCCTGTTGACGCTCAAGGGATAAAACTTCTTTCAATTGGGTTTTTTACAGATCAAGACAATGCAGTTGTATGGCGTGGACCAATGGCTTCAAAAGCTTTAAATCAAATGTTTACGGATGCGCATTGGGGGAAATTAGATTTTTTATTGATTGATTTACCTCCAGGAACTGGAGACATTCATCTTTCGCTTGTTCAGGCTGTTCCACTTGATGGTGTTGTAATCGTTAGCACGCCGCAAGAGGTTGCTTTAGCAGATGCGCGAAAAGGTGTAAATATGTTTAAAATGGATACATTGAAAGTTCCTGTTATTGGTATTGTTGAAAATATGGCTTGGTTCACACCTGCTGAACTTCCAGATAATAAATACTTTATTTTTGGAAGGGATGGAGCGAAAAATTTAGCGCAAGGTTTGAATGTCCCATTTCTTGGTTCAATTCCGATTGTTCAAAGTATTTGTGAAGCTGGAGATGCAGGCTGCCCAGCAGTTTTTCAAGAAAATACTCCAATTTCCCTCGCATTTGATGAATTAGTTCATAACTTTACAAAGGAATTACAGAATATCATATCTGCTAATAAATCAAATAAAACTAATGACTGAAATCAATAAAGTTGCTATAACAGAAAAAGTAAATATAGCTTTAACGCAGATGCGCCCTTTCCTTCACGCGGATGGCGGAGACATGGAGTTAGTTGAAATTACAGACGATGGCATTGTAAAAGTTCATTTATTAGGTTCTTGTAGTGATTGTTCAATGAGTAAAATGACTCTCAAAGCAGGATTAGAAGAAGCACTGAAAATATCTGCCCCTGACGTGAAAGCTGTTGTAGCTGTTTAGTTGGATTAATCATGAAAATTAAGTTAATAGTAATTGGTAAAACTAATTTTTCTTACCTCAAAGAAGGAGAGCTACTTTACCAAAATAGGATTATTCATTACTGTAATTTTCTTCGAATAGATCTCCCAGATGTGAAAAATGCGCAAAATTTAAGCATTGAATCCCTCAAAAAAAAGGAGGGTGATCTTATAATGTCAAAAATCTCAACAAATGACTTTATTGTATTATTAGATGAAAAAGGTCAGCAGTTTTCATCAATCGGATTTGCATCTTGGCTCGATAAAAAAGCAAGTGAAATACCACATACTATTACATTTATAATTGGTGGAGCTTATGGTTTTGACGAGGAACTGTACAAAAGAGCAAATTTCAAATTGTCTCTTTCAACAATGACTTATTCCCATCAAATGGTCAGATTAATTTTTTTAGAACAGCTTTACCGTGCATTTTCAATTAGTAAGAATGAACCTTATCATCACGCATAAGCGGAAAAATAAATGAAAGTTTCCATTGAAAAAATTCTTTTAAATTTTAAGACTCCAAGTGGAACGAGTCGTGGAATTTTAAAAAATAAACCCTCTTGGATTTTAACTATTTCAGATGAGAACGGAATGAGTGGCAGAGGAGAATTAAGTGTCATACCTGGGTTATCTCCAGATTTTAAAGATGAAAATAATTACCTTGAATCAGTTGATTTGTTAGTCGAATTCATCCAAAATGAAATAAAAATAAATGACTTAAATTCCCTTAAAACAAAAGAATTCAGTGAGATTAATAAACTATTTTATAGAAAGTTTCAAGATTTTCCTTCATTGATTTTCGCTTTTGAAACAGCCGCATTGGATTACCTTAACGGAGGAAAGGATTTGATTTATAAAAATGATTTTTCGAGTGGTCTTTCTCAAATTCCAATAAATGGTTTAGTTTGGATGGGCGATGAGGTATTTATGGAAGAACAAATCCATGCAAAAATCCATGCAGGGTTTTCTACAATCAAAATAAAAATAGGAGCTCTTGATTTTAAAAAAGAATTGGCTTTGATTGAGAAAATACGCACTCAATTTAATACTGATAAAGTTACGATACGAGTGGATGCAAACGGGGCATTTTCTTGTAATAATATTGAAGAGATTTTGCAGGTCTTAAAATCTTTAGATGTTCACTCAATTGAGCAACCAATTAAAAGTGGTCAATTTGAAAAACTTGCAGATTTATGTAGAAAAAATATTCTTCCAATAGCCTTAGATGAGGAATTAATTGGTGTTTCAATTCGAGAAAAAAGAATAGCATTATTGGATTTCGTTGCACCGCAGTTTATTGTTCTAAAACCAAGTTTACATGGTGGTTTTTATGGCTGCCACGAATGGATTGAACTGGCAGAAGAACGTGGTATCGAATGGTGGATTACCTCTGCTTTAGAATCCTCCATTGGCTTGAATGCAATTGCACAGTTTACTGGTAATTATTCAAATAATTTGCCTCAAGGTCTTGGAACGGGAGCATTATACACAAACAATTTTCCATCAAATCTTGTTTTAATAAATGGATACTTAAAAATGATGGTATGACTTTATCAAAAGAAAATTGGAATTCTTTAACACCTGAGGAATCTTATATTATTGAGCTAAAAGGGACGGAGTATCCAAACTCTGGAGAATACAATAAATTTTCAAAAACAGG
>SYKJ01000016.1 GCA_005798205.1 Bacteroidota bacterium
AATAAGGCTGCAGGACGATGCTTCACATTTTGTTGCTTTTCATCATGGGCAATCATTGGGATATTTTTAATTTTCTTTCTAAAATTTGCCTTATCCATATCGATTTCAAAAGCAAACTCATACAAACTTTGCATTTCGAATAATGTAAATCTCTCTGGAAGTAAATCAAAACAAATGGGATCTTTTTTAAGTTTTTGAACCAATAATTCATAAGTGGAAGAAAGAATATGATTGTGATCGAAAGCCAAAGCAGGGATTTCGTCCATAGAAACCCAAGAAACTTCCTCCGCCCACGAAGAGGCTTTAAGTTCAAAGTCATCGATGCGAACTAAGGCAAAATAAGCAATGGTAATTACACGACCTTGAGGATGTCTTTTAGGATTTCCAAACGATTGCGACTGATGCATTTGAACATCTTTCATGCCTGTTAATTCAAACAGAACTCTCTGTGCTGCCTCAGGTAAATCCTCATCAGGATAGATTAAATCTCCTGGTACAGCCCAAAAATTTTCGTACGGCTCCATAGCGCGCTTGATCAATAAAGCCTTTATCTTATTTTCCGAATAGCCAAAAATTATACAATCTACAGAAAAAGCCGAAGTAAAGAAATCTGAAAATTCTATTTTATACATTACTGTATTTTTTATATTTCATTAGTGAGATACTTTGGATGATGAAAAATCTGAAATGCCTTGTTTTTTTAATTGCTTGCTAACATTCCAGGCAAAGAAAACCAAATAAGCAAAGCAAATTACACCTACCCAATAAGAATGCTGTATTCCCAATAAATCATTGCTCGCAAGCGCACCTTGCGCAGTGGAAATAAAACCACCTCCCATAATCATCATGATCAATAAACTTGAAGCAGTATTCGTTTTTTCTCCCAAGCCAGCAATACCAAGTGTAAAAATACAAGGCCAAAGAGTACTGCAAAAAAGACCAACAGAAATAAATGCAAATACGCTTATCATACCAGTAGAAAAAATACCAACTATTAGAGCCAAAATACCAACTGCAGAATAAATGATTATTTGATTTACCGGATTTCCCTTGCTTAATTTATCGGCTATAATTAATAGAATTACTATTCCAAGATATGGGTAAAATTGCTCTAATGCATTTCCTGCAAACCAATTAACTCCTAAAAAGATGCCAAAAGCTGCAAATGGCAAAATAAATCCTAATATAGATTTCAATTTTTCCGATAGATTAAAGACTCCAGCAGCGGAAGTCCATCGTCCAATCATCAAACTAGCCCAAAATAAAGAAACATAGGGTGCAACTGCGCTCTCATCTGTTCCTAATTTCTGCTTCATGAACTCTGGGAGATTACTTGCAGTTGAAACTTCCACTCCAACATAAACAAAAATCGCTATCATTCCTAAAATTACTTGAGGGTATTTTAATGTGGCCAGAATATTACCCCCACTTTCTTGACTTTCTTGGTTTATGCGATCGGGAACGGATGAAAATTTAAAGAAAATTGCAGCGATTACAAATGCTGCCCCAAGAAATAAATAGGGCGTTTGTACAGCTTGTAAATTCAAGGTTGTATTTCCTGAAGACAAGCCTCCAAAAATGGCAAAAGAAACAATCACTGGTCCAATTGTAGTTCCTACATTGTTAATACCTCCTGCTAAACTTAAGCGCATATTTCCCTTTGAAGGATCTCCCATTTGAATTGCAAGTGGATTTGCTGCAATTTGCTGCAATGAAAATCCCAATCCTACAATAAAAAGACCAGAAATTAGCAAAGGAAAAGATGCATTATTTGAGGCAGGGATAAAAAGTAAAGTTCCTAATGCAGAAATAATTAAACCAAGAGATAAACCATTTCTATAACCTATTAAATTAAGTATGTCTCTTTTTAACACAGATGAAATTCCAAAATACAACAATGATCCAACAGTATAAGCGATATAAAAAGCTAAGGATATCAATTGTGATTCAAATTGACTTAAGTCCAAGGCTTTTTTGAAAACAGGAATTAAAATGTCATTGCTTGCTGCGACGAAACCCCAAAAGAAAAAGATAGTAATGAGAGTGGCAAATGCACCGATATTTGTTTTTTTCACCTTAAAAGTTTTTTAAATTAAGGTACAAAATACAATAATAATAAAACCTAAACTGCTTCTTTGGAAGATTTTTTTTCAACAACCGAAATAGAGAGCATTTTTTTTATGGTTTTTAGAATGGCTTTTTTATCAAAACCACAGTCTTTCCAAAGCTCTTCCTGCGTGCCATGATGTACATATTCATCTGGAATTCCCAAGCGAACAATCTCTGAATTGTATTTTTGGTCAACCATAAATTCAATAACTGCAGAGCCAAATCCACCCATCAGACAGCCATCTTCAATAGTAATGACTTTTTTAAATTTTGAAAACACTTCATGTAACATCACTTGGTCGATTGGTTTTACAAATCGCATGTCGTAATGGGCAACAGAAACTCCCATATTTTTTAATTCTTGTATGGCTTCTTGGGCAAAATTACCAGGATGACCGATGCTAAGAATTGCAAGATCCTCACCATTTGTTAGCCTTCTTCCACTTCCAACTTTTACCTCTTTAAATGGAGTTTTCCATTCTGTCATAACACCATTTCCACGAGGGTATCGAATTGAAAATGGACCTTTGTTTTCTAATTGGGCAGTGTACATTAAATTACGCAACTCCTCTTCATTCATTGGAGCTGAGACAATCATATTTGGAATACAACGCATGTATGCTAAATCATATGCTCCGTGATGCGTTGCGCCATCTGCACCAACTAAACCTCCACGATCAAGACAGAAAACAACATTTAAATTTTGAAGCGCTACATCATGTAAAACTTGGTCGTAAGCTC
>SYKJ01000170.1 GCA_005798205.1 Bacteroidota bacterium
AATGGAATATGGTTGCTTCATGATTATGTTGGCTCTATAGGAACTAGCTCTGTAAGTCACAGTCGTGTTTTGACGCATGAATGCGGACATTGGCTAAATTTACCTCACACTTGGGGATCTACTAATAATCCAGGAATAGAATCAAACTGCGATTCAGATGACGGAGTATCCGATACTCCAAACTGTATAGGTGTTACTGGATGTGCTTTGAATTCAAATTCTTGTGATTCAGATAATGCTTTTTGGGGCTTTGACATCCGTGATAATGTAGAAAACTACATGGAATATTCTTATTGCTGTAAAATGTTCACGGCAGGCCAAGGAGCACGAATGAGAACAGCAGTTCAACAAACAAATACAGGTCGCGCTAATTTATGGTCTCAAGCAAATTTACTTGCAACAGGAGCGAATGGATTTTTATATCTGTGTAAAGCAGAATTTTCAGCAGATAAAGAAGATATTTGTTTAGGAGAACAAATACAATTCTCTGATGACTCTTACAATTCTGTTACTAATTGGCAGTGGGAAATTTCCCCTAATTTTGGATGGTCTTTTGTGCCAGGATCTTCAAATACAAGTCAAAATCCCCTAATTTTATTTTCTCAGTCAGGCTTGTATTCTGTAAAATTAACTGCAAGTGATGGGACAAATACCTTACAAGAACTAAAACAAAATTTTATTCGTGTAGCCCCTGAAGCACATGTTTTACCTTTTTGGGAAGGATTTGAAGATTATAGCTCTTTACAAAATCTTACCAATTGGGGAGTTAATAATTTTAATAATAACCAAGCTTTTACAATTGAAAATGCTACAAGTTATTCAGGAAATAAATGCGCCACGCTAAAAAACTTTGGCGAAGATACCTTAAGCATTGATGAGTTGATATCTTCAACAATTGATTTATCTGTTATTCCTCCAACTGACACTGTTACTTTGAGTTTTAGATTTTCCTACCGCAAAAGACAATTGAGCGACTACGAATTTTTGAAAGTTTTTATTTCCTCTAATTGCGGAGGAACCTGGCATCAAAGAAAAACTTTGAGTAATAATAATTTATCCCCTTTCGCAGTTTCTACTAATTGGATGCCTACTCAGCAGAGCGACTGGACAACAGTTCACATGACAAATGTTACAAGCACTTATTTCACGAACAACTTTAAAATGAAATTTCGTTTTGAAGGAAATGGGGGCAATAATTTATACATTGATGACATTAATTTATATGCTGGACTGCCCTCAAACGATTTAGTGCTGGGCAAGCAAGAACTCAGTCAAATTTCAGAAATTATACTATTTCCTAATCCAACAGATGATGAATTACAAATTGAATTTTCTATTGCCAATTCTGAAGGAGTTCAATTTTCAATAGTAGATTTAAGTGGAAAAGTTCTTTCGCGTCACACAATCAAAGCTGTAGCTGGAAAAAACACAGTTTTAATTCCTGTTTCATCTCTAGCTTCAGGTTCCTATTTTGTGAAATTTGGAAATGAAAATTCAACAAATGCTTTAAAATTTATTGTAAAATGATGCATTTTCATTAAATTTAATTTCAAGTAAAATCTTTTTAATAATATCTCCACAATGAAATACCTCTTCTTATTTATTGCAATTACCATCTTAACTTTTGTTAATCAAGAACTTAAGGCACAAACAAAACATGTTTTTAATGCTTCAAACGCAAGAGAAGGTGAATTAGTTGAATACTGCCATACGCATTTAAAGATGAACGAACTGCTTCAAAATCCTGAATATGCAAATGCTAAATTAAAAGATGACGCACTATTTAATATTGCATTAAAAAAAGGTTCTGTTGAAAAGGCGACTATTTATAAAATACCTGTTGTATTTCATGTATTACATATGAATGGTGTTGAGAATATTTCCGATGAGCAAATTTATAATGCGGTATCTATTTTAAACAGAGATTTTAGAAAATTAAATGCCGATACGGCTACTGTTCATCCAGAATTTCAAGGAATGCCTGCAGATGTTGAGATTGAGTTCGTCTTGGCTACAAAAGCTCCCAATGGCAATTGTTTTAAAGGAATAACAAGAACAAATTCACCTTTATCATACGATGGAGCCAGTGGTTCTGCTCAAGTTACTGCAATCAAAAATGGCAATGATGTTTACATAGGAAATTGGGCAGGAAATAAATACTTAAATATTTTTGTCTGCGGAGAAATAGGTGGTGCAGCTGGTTATACAACAAATCCATCTGCTTTTTCTGCTACCTCTATGAACAATGGTATTTGGATTCTTCATAATTACATTGGGGCAATAGAAACAGGAAGCACTGGTGGAAGTCGCGCTTTAACGCACGAAGTTGGCCATTGGCTAAATTTGGAGCACACTTGGGGGCCAAATAATAATCCAGGCACTGCAAGTTCCTGCTCAACAGATGACGGAGTTAATGACACACCAAATTGTATCGGAGTTACTGCTTGCGCTCTTAATTCTAATACGTGTAATTCTGATAATGCATATTGGGGTTTTGACATCAGGGACAATGTTGAAAATTACATGGATTATTCATATTGCAGTAAGATGTTTACCGCCGGACAAGTTGCACGAATGAGAACTGCTGTACAACAAACAAACACCGGCCGAGCTAATTTATGGTCAAGTGCAAATATAACCGCAACTGGAGCTACAGGAAATTTGTATTTGTGCAAAGCAGAATTTACAGTCGATAAAACATCAATTTGTCTTGGAGACCAAATTCAATTGACAGATGATTCATACAATGCAGCATCTACTTGGAATTGGGAGGTTTTACCTTCTACAGGCTGGTCCTTTGTTTCTGGCTCAACGGCAACAAGCCAAAATCCTGAAATTCTATTCACAACGGAGGGATTATATTCCATTAAACTTACAGCGTCCGATGGTGTAACGAGTGACTCGGAACTTAAAACAAATTACTTAAGGGTTCAGCCTCAAGCCACAACACTTCCGTTTTGGGAGGGTTTTGAAAATTATACTTCTTTAGCAAATTTAAATAATTGGGAATTATACAATCCACAAAATAATAATGCATTTACTATCGAAACTACAGCAAGTTACTCGGGGACAAAATGTGCTAAGTTGGTAAATTTTGGTCAAGCGCCTTCAAATATTGACGAAATTATTTCAGCGCCTATTAATCTTTCTGTGATTCCTACAACTGAAATAGTTACACTTAGTTTCCGCTATGCTTATCGCAAAGTAACAAGTGCTACTTACGAGTTTTTTAAAGTTTATATTTCTGGAAATTGCGGTGATTCTTGGGTGCTTAGAAAAACATTGTCAAACAATAATTTATCCAGTTTAACTTCAAGTTCTTCTTGGAAACCTACACAAATTAGTGATTGGGTTACGGTACACATGACTAATATAACGAGTAATTATTTCACGGAAAATTTCAAGACCCGTTTTTCTTTTGAGGGAGAAGGAGGAAATAATTTTTATTTAGATGATATTAATTTATATGGAGGAGCGCCTTCAGACAATTTAGTATTAGGTATGAATGAGGTAATTGATTTTGAAAATTTCTCAATGTATCCAAATCCAACGGATGCTGAGTTAAATGTTCAATTTAATGTTCAAAAAAATGAGCGTTTAATTTTCGAAATTCAAGATTTAGCAGGGAAAATTATCCAGCAACATGTAATTCAAGCAAATGAAGGAACAAATCTAGTTTCTTTTGATACTTTTAAGCTTTCTTCAGGCATGTACTTACTAAAGATTGCTACCAAAACAGGTATTAAGACCGTTCAATTTATAGTAAATTAATTTTTTGGATTCAAAAATTCAAAAAGTAAAGAAGCTCTTTTTTTGCCAATTATTATTTCTAATTCTTCTATTTTTTTAGAACGCATGTTTTTTAGAGTTTTGAACTCTTTAAAAAGTAGTTCTTTGGTTTTTTCTCCAACTCCATTCAAAAGATCTAATTCTGACGCTACGGCAGCTAAACTTCTTTTATTTCTGTGATGGGAAATTCCAAAACGATGTGCCTCGTTGCGCATAAATTGGACTACTTTTAAACTTTCAGATCGTTTATCAATGTAAATTGGGTATTGATCTCCGGGAAAAAAGATTTCCTCCAGTTTTTTTGCTATTCCTACGATGGCAACTTTTCCTTCTAAATTTAATTTTTCTAAGGCCTCTAAAGCAGCACTTAGTTGGCCTTTTCCACCGTCAATTATGATAAGTTGAGGTAAGCTTTTCTCCTCTTCAAGCATTCTTTTGTACCGCCGAAAAACAACCTCACGCATTGTGGCAAAATCATCGGGACCAATTACTGTTTTTACATTAAAATGGCGATACTCTTTTTTTGCAGGCTTCCCATTTTTGAATACTACACAAGCAGAAACAGCATTTGTGCCTTGAAAATTAGAGTTATCAAAACATTCCATATGCAAAGGAATTTCTGCTAAATGGAAATCTGTTTTTATTTGTTGTAATATCCTGTCTTGGTTTGCTTCCGGCTTTTTTAGAATTTCTTTTTTTTGTCTTTCTAGTTGGTAATAACGTATGTTTTTTTGTGAGAGTTCAATTAACTTTTTTTTCTCGCCACGAAATGGTACGACCAAATGGAAATTTTCATGGTAATTGGTCAATTCTTGATCAATGAGAACTTCTTTTGAATGACTTTGAAATTTTTCTCGTAATTCAGGCAACACGAAATTCACAAGAGTTGTGCTTGTCTCGTTTAATTTTTTTACTACTTGATTTGTATATGCATGAATTATAGCGCCTTCTTGAACAACTAAATAGTTTACGAAAAAACAGTTATTTTCTTCAACAAAAGTGAACACATCAAGATCTGAAATTTTGGGTGAAACGATGGTTGATTTCGACTTGTATTTTTCAATTTGATTGAGTAATAATTTTATTTTTTGCGCTTCTTCGAATAGGTAATTATTCGAAAGCATTTGCATTCTAGACTTAAGTGTTTGAATTAAAGCTGCAGTTTTACCCTTTAAGAGTAAATGTATTTCTTCAATCATATTGTCGTATTCCTCTTTTTTTTGTTTCCCTTCGCAAGGCCCTAAACATCTTTTCAAGTGATATTCAAGACAAATACTGAATTTTTTATCATTAATTTTTTGAGGCTTTAGGTCAAGAGAACAAGATCTAAGAGGATATATTTCTTTTATTAAGTGCAGCAAAGCATTCATCACTTTTACATTTGGATAAGGCCCGTAATAGATAGAACCATCGTTCCATTTTTGTCGTGTTGAGAAAATTCTTGGAAAATCTTCATTTTTTACAACAAGCCAAGGGAAAGTTTTGTCGTCTTTAAGTTGAATATTGTATTTGGGTTGGTACGTTTTTATTAAATTATTTTCTAATAGAAGCGCATCTAGTTCTGTCTCTACGACGATGTATTTTATTTCAGAAATTTGCCGTACAAGAATTCTCGTTTTGTTATTTTCTTGGGTTTTATTAAAGTATGAGCTAACTCTTTTTTTAATATTTTTTGCTTTACCAACGTAAATTATTTTTTCTGAAAGGTCAAAAAATTGATAAACCCCCGGACTTTCTGGCAAAGTCAGTAATTTTTCTTTTATAGATTTTTTCTCAACGCTCATCGCCATAAAATTAGCGACAAAGTTCAAGATTTGCATGCATAGTTTTATATTTGTGACATGTTAGACGAAATAATTCTCAATGCGCTAAAAGAAGACATCGGAGCAGGTGATTTTTCAACTATTTCTTGTGTGCCCAAAGACGCTAAAGGATCTGCGCACTTGGTTGTCAAGGAAAATGGAGTTTTAGCAGGTATAGAAGTTGCAAAAAGAATTTATGAGCTCTACGATCCAAGTCTTATCTTTGAGATTTTTAAAAAAGATGGAGATTTAATAAAAAAAGGAGATTATGCTTTTCGAGTTGAGGGCTCATCTCAATCGATTTTAACAACAGAAAGATTGGTTTTAAATTGCCTTCAAAGGATGAGTGGCATAGCAACTTTGACAGCTAAAATCAAAAAAGAGATTGAAGGATGTAATTCAATAATTTTAGATACCCGAAAAACAACTCCTGGAATACGATTTTTAGAAAAATGGGCAGTTAAAATTGGGGGTGGCGAAAACCATCGTTTTGGCTTGTACGACATGATTATGCTAAAAGACAACCACATAGATTATGCGGGTGGAATTTCGGCGGCGATTGAAAACACCAAAAGATTTCTTGCTAGCTCCAATAAAACACTCAAAATAGAGATTGAGGTAAGAAACACGAAAGAACTTGAAGAAGTTTTGAGAGTGGGAGGTGTTGATCGAATAATGCTTGATAATTTTTCCCCTGAAAATTTAAAAGAAGCACTAAAAATTATACCAAAGGAATTTGAAACTGAAGCCTCTGGAGGGATTACTTTAGAAAATATTCGAGCGTATGCCGAAACAAACGTAAACTTTATATCTCTAGGTGCATTGACGCATTCTGTGAAAAGTTTAGATCTCAGTTTAAAAGCTAGTTTTTAATTTTTATTTATTGAGATTGTAGCTTATAATCAAATTTTTGTGAGCAAACGATTCAACACTTACTTGGATGATTTCTTTTTCTGAGCGCATTTCACAGAAAAAAGTAGCTCCTTTTTTAGACTTTATGCGTAGTTCGTTTTTAAAGTCTATTCCAACACGTTTATTTAATTTAAAAAGTACTTCTTTTATAGTCCAGGCAACTGTTAACTCGGTTATTGAATTTAAATCAAATAGTTTTTCCTCGTCAAGGTGTAAAAAGCGTGTAAAGACTTTTAAAATTCGAGGGTTTAACTCCTCAATATCAATGCCAATTGGAAAATTTGAATTAGCAAGTGCAACAAAATTTTTGGAATGACTGATTGAAATAAATACACTGTTTTTTTCTATTCTTGGCTTTCCAATTTTGTCATATAGTATTGCTTGTGGACCTAAATTGACATTCCGCAAATACCTTACATATTGAAATTCTTTTTTGCGTTTTTGATGTGTTATAAGTCTATATTTCTCTAATTCCTCCGGAAGAATTTCTTTTTCAAGTTGCTCTTGCTTAATTTCAATCCATGACAAATGAAATTCAGTTTTTTTTAAATTATAGATTGTTTCTTTTAAATCTTTCATTTGTGCTAAGCTGAGTAAATGTTTGTTATTCTCTTACAGGAATAAATGTCCTAATTTAATTCAACTTTATTTTAATAGTAATATAAATTCATTGTTTTTTTTTATATTTACAACCTATAATTTGCATTAAAAATTACATTTTAGAACCTATATTATGGTAATTAAATTAAAACTACTACTTCTAAGCCTTTTATTTTCAACATCTTGGGCTTTTTCTCAATCAGGCTTAGGTACTGTTAAAGGTACTGTTAAAGACGAAACCACAAAGCAACCACTTCCATATAGTAAGGTACTTTTGATTCAAAATGGTACAACTAAAGGAGCTGCCAATACTGATTTTGATGGTAACTTTCAAATCAATGGTGTTCAACCGGGTTCCTATGATGTTGAAGTGAGAAATGCTGATGGTTATCAAACCTCTGTAACCTCTGGAGTTTCTGTTTCTCCTGATAAAATTACCTTTTTAGATAAATTAACCCTTGATAAACCAAAGGATATTAAAGAACTTGGTGTAATTGATGTTAAAGCATATCGCGTTCCTTTAATCGATAAGGATGGAGGTTCATCGGGTGGAACGGTTACACGAGATGATATCAATCGTTTACCTGTAAGGTCTGCAGCAGGCGTTGCACAAACTGTTGGAGGTGTAAATTCAAATGAGGGGTCCGGAGCAATTTCTGTACGTGGTTCCAGAGAAGATGGCACTTATTTCTATATTGATGGTATTAAAGTTCGTGGTTCCTCGAATATCCCAAAGTCTGCTCTTGAAGAGGTATCCGTAATTACTGGTGGTGTTCCAGCAAACTATGGAGACGTTACGGGTGGTATCATTTCGATTACGACGAGAGGTCCATCAGCAACTTATTTTGGAAGTTTAGAGGCTGTTTCATCAGGTGTTTACATCAAAGGTGAAGATAAAGATGGTTATGATGCTAAAGTTTTTGGCTTAGATAAGTTTGGATACAATTTGTTCGAAGGTATGTTGTCTGGACCACTTTGGCTACAAAAAGATTCTACAGGTAAAAAAACAAAACCAAGGTTAGGATTCCTTGTATCTGCAAATTACACAGATCAATTGGATAGTAGACCAATAAAAGATGGTGGTTTGAGAATAAAAAAAGATGCCCGTGATGCATTAATCGAAAATCCACTTAGACCTACATCAACTGGAAATGGAACCTTCCATAATGCTCTATTTTTAAGAGATGATGATTTTGAGAGAGTTGATTGGAGAATGAATGCTCGCTCTTCCAATTTTTCAGGACAAGGAAAAATAGACGTTAATACAGGACCAACTGTGAATCTACAATTTGGTGGGTCTTTAAGTTATAACGCAGGAAGTAACTATTCTTATACTGGTTCCTTACTTAATTTTCAAAATTTTGGCGCTTCACAATCTTTGGATTACCGTGTATTTGGAAGGTTAACACAGCGATTTAATAACGAAAAAGAAGGCAGTAGTTCCAAAATTAAATCCGCTCTTTACAATATTATGGTTGACTATTCTAAGTCAACTTCTGAATCGTATGATGCAACACATAAGTTCAATCTTTTTAATTACGGTCATATTGGAAAGTTTGAAACCAACAGAAAGCCTTCCTATGAATTCAATGACGATACGCAACAATATATCCACAACGGATTTAAAGATATTGAAGTAAAATTTACTCCTTCTGAGACAAATGCTGCTTTAGCAGCAATAACTACTCAGTATTATGATATTTATTCTGGAAATCCAACTGGTCATTATGAGAATTTATTTCAAATTCAACAGGGAAATGCACTAAGAAATGGAGATGCCCCTGGAAGTGTTTATGGTATTTGGAGTAACATCGGTACCCC
>SYKJ01000171.1 GCA_005798205.1 Bacteroidota bacterium
ATTTTTATGAGGCAATTAAAAATCGCTAAGCAAGTAACAAATAGAGAAACCGCTTCTCTTGATAAATATTTGCAAGAAATTGGTCGGGTTGACCTTATAACTGCAGACGAAGAAGTTGAACTTGCCCGTAAAATTCGCAACGGAGATCGACAAGCATTAGAGCGCTTAACAAAAGCAAATTTACGCTTCGTTGTCTCTGTTTCAAAGCAATATCAAAACCAAGGTTTAGCTCTTCCAGATTTAATCAATGAGGGCAATGTTGGATTGATTAAAGCAGCTGAGCGTTTTGACGAAACCCGTGGTTTTAAGTTTATTTCTTACGCCGTTTGGTGGATTCGTCAATCAATTTTACAAGCACTTGCAGAACAAGCGAGAATAGTTCGCTTACCCTTAAATAAAATTGGAAATATCAATAAAATCAATCGCGCTTATTCTGAACTAGAACAAAAGTTTGAGCGACCTCCTTCTGCCGATGAACTTGCCGATTTTTTAGAATGCACAACTGATGAGGTTAAGCAATCCCTAGCTCAAAACGGTCGTCATGTATCAATGGATGCGCCCCTAGTTGATGGAGATGAGTCCTCTTCAAGCATGTATGATGTGATGGTGGGCGATTCACTGCCTGGTCCTGAAGCAAACTTAGTATTAGAATCTTTGAGATGTGATATTCGAAGTTCACTTACTTCCTTAACGCAAAGAGAAAGTGATGTTGTTAGCATGTTCTATGGATTGGAAGGGTCTACACCATTGTCGCTAGAGGAAATCGGAACAAAATTTGACTTAACTAGAGAGCGCGTTCGACAAATTAAAGAAAAAGCAATTCGTCGTTTGAAGCATACTTCGAAAAACAGAACATTAAAAAGTTATTTGGGGTAATTTAAAGCGAATCAACATCAATAATAATTCGGATTGATTTATTGCTTGGCTTAGCATAAAATTGATCAATTATTAAAGCAATTTTTTCCTTTACTTTTTTATCCGATGCAGACCGTTCTATTTTAAGTTTAATCTCTTTCAAAAATAAATTTTGAATTCTTTTAATAATAGGAAATTCAGGTCCTAGCACACGTTCCTTAAATGTATCTCTCAAAGATTGAGCTAGTTCGATAGCTGCAGCATCCACCAAATATTCTTCCTTGTGTTTTAATGTCAGCGTTATCATTTTATAAAATGGGGGATAGAAAAAATTTTCTCGCTCCATTATTTCATTATTGTAAAATCCAAGATAGTCGTGTTCCATAACCAATTTTATAACCCAGTGCTCGGGGTCAGCGGTTTGAATAATTACCTTTCCTCTTTTTTCTTTTCTTCCTGCCCTTCCAGCCACTTGCGACATCAATTGATATGATCTTTCATAAGCTCTAAAGTCAGGTCGTCTCAAAAGCATATCAGCATCTAAAATCCCAACCAGACTAACATTATCGAAATCAAGACCTTTGGTTACCATTTGAGTTCCTATAAGAATATCAATTTTTCGATTTTCAAAATCACTTAATATTTCCTCGTAAGCATTTTTATTCCTTGTGCTGTCTAAATCTAGACGTTTAATAACATTCTCAGGAAAAATCATTCCTAAATCGTCTTCAATTTTTTCTGTACCAAAACCGAGCATTTTTAAACGATTACTTCCACACGAGGGGCAAGATCCAACAGGCGCAGATGTAAAACTGCAGTAGTGACATTTTAATAAATTACTGTGTTTGTGGTAAGTTAATGAAACATCGCAATTTGTGCATCTTGGAGTCCAGGCACAAATTTCACAGGACCAAAGCGGAGTATAGCCCCTACGATTTTGAAATAGAATAATTTGTTCTCCTTTATCAATCGCCAATTTCATCTCAGCAACTAAAATAGACGAAAAATGAGCCTGCATATTTTTTAATTTCCGCTCACTTTTTAAGTCCGCACATATAATTTCCGGAAGTTCTAAGCCTTTGTAGCGTTCTACTAAATTTACAAGAGCAAACTTCCCCGTCTTAGCATTGTAATAACTTTCTAATGAAGGTGTTGCTGTTCCCAATAGCACTTTTGCATTGTGTTGCCGTGCCAAAACAATAGCTGCATCTCGTGCATTGTATCTTGGCGATGGATCATATTGTTTAAATGAATTTTCATGTTCTTCATCAACTATAATAAGTCCAAGCTCTTGATATGGAAGAAAAACCGAAGATCTTGCGCCCAAAATAATTCGAAATTGCGCTACATTGTTTTCAAGTACTTTATTCCAAATTTCTATTCGTTCATTTTGGTTGAATCGCGAATGATAAACGCCCACTTGTGGACCAAAATAATGTGATAGCCGCTGAATCAATTGGGTAGTTAATGCTATTTCAGGAAGAAGGAATAGAATTTGTTTCCCTAAGTCCAATTGTTCTTGGATTAGTTGAACGTAAATTTCAGTTTTCCCTGAACCTGTTACACCATGGAGTAGCGTTACATTAGATTTTTCAAAAGAAGTTTTAATCTCTTCTAAAGCTTTTGTTTGTGGTATTGTTAACACCTTCAATTCATTTGATGTATCCTGCTTAGCTGTTATTCTATCAATTTGATATCGTTCACATATTAAAACGCCACTTTTCTCTAAGCTTGTAAGTGCTGAGGCACTAATTCCATGCTCAACTAATTTTTTTTTCGGAATGGGAGTTTGAATAGAACCACAAATGTTGGTTTCTTTTAATAAAAACAAAATTGCGTCAACTTGCTTTTGCATTCGTTTATTTTGTTCCATCTCTGAAATCAACTCGCTTAAATTTCTTTCATTAGAAAAATGCTCAGAGAAAGAAATACAGGTTATGGTTTTTGGAGTGTAGCGCTGGTTTATTTCTTCATTTGAAATAACAATTTTTCGCTCTATCATTTTTTTTATGAGCGGTTGAATTGTCTTTATTCCCAAGATTTCTGAGAGTTCTTTTAAGTCAAGAGAATCTTTATTTTGAAGAGCATCAACTATGGTTTGTTCCTTATCGTCCAAATGGTCAAATTCCAAGCTAAATTCAGGATGAAGAACAAGAATCGTCTCACTTGCCAATTTAAAATTGGAAGGTAAAGCTGCATTCATAACATCTCCAAGTGGCGCCATATAATAACTTGAAATCCATTCCCAAAAAAGCAACTGTTTCTCTGTAATTATTGCTTGTTCGTCTAGTTGATATTCAATGTATTTAGCCTGATATGCACTTGGAACTTCTTCGTGTATTCGCGTAATGATGCCTGTTTGTAATTTATTTTTCCCAAACGGGACAATAACACGAACACCAAATCTGATTGCATTATTTAACTCAAAGGGAATGCGGTAAGTAAAAACCTGATGTATGGGAACTGGAAGCAGAACATCTGCAAATAAAGTTTGTCTTTCACTCACAGTGTAAAAATAAGAAAACGCCTCTATTTTTAAATCTTTTGATTTAAGAACTTATTGACATGCGTATGGCTCTTCTTGGTTTATTACGTTATCTCCAGGGTGATTGGAACAAAATAAATAAGAACCAGTAATTGCACCTTGGCAGAGTTCTTTTGTGCTTTTTTTATCAATTGCTCTAAGGTAAGCAAGCTGTGCTGAAACATAAAATGGCAGGTAATATTCTCTTGTTTGTCTTGAAGAGAAAATCCCTATGACTCTTTTCCCATTTGTAGCGCTCAAATTTGTGTAACTTGGTTTACTTTGTGCTAAGCCAGATGCTGGTTTATTTACAGCAATAAAATTGTAAAGTTCTTCGGATCCTCCAGTAATTTTTATGGTGACACCTTTGAAGGTTCTTTTTGATATAAAGGAATTAATATCACAATTACTTGCCATTAAATTATAAAATGTTTCTCCATTGGCAGAAAATGTTTTATTAGAATTTGGTTGTACGTCTGCTTCGCCAAGATCCCAGTTAAATGATTTTTCTGAAAATGTTGTATTCTCCCATTCGTAGAATGCTATTTTTAACTGCGTATTTATAACATATGAACTTCCGGTCGAAGAAACGGTAATTCCAGTTGATTTATATTCACCTGGGTTATCTGCAAACTTAAAGTTAAAATTTTGGGTAAATGCAGCACTTGATATTCCTTTTACCAATTCAGTTTCAGCACTTACAGAGAATTCACCACCGTTGACGATGATATCTAATTTATATGTTGCATTAGGATTTAGAGAACTTAATTGTGGGTTTGTGGCACTTACTATATTGCCATTTTCTGTTGCTAATGTTTTGAAATAATACACCTTATGCTCTGGTGCATAAAAAACGCCATTTTCATCTTTGTTGTCTAAAATAGTATCCCTTAATAGCCAAGATCTAGTCATCGTATTGCCAACATATTCAGAAATTGTAGCATTCACCTCCTCAAAATAATTTGAATCTGCTTCTTGCGCAATTTGTAGAGCATTCCCTGGACCTATAAAAGCTCTGTTTATTTTAATATAATGCAAAGTATCTGCTTGATCTAATAAGCCGTATACAACAGCAGTTTCTTGAAAATTTCCAATTAGGGTAACCTTTTCTTTACAAGCACTAAATGCAAATAACACAAAGCAAATAATAACAAAACAAAGATGTTTCATGATTTAGTAGATTGGGGGGTTAATATTGTCCGTTTGGATTTATTTGAGGTTGAACAAAAGAGCCTGTTTTTGCACAATCAATTAGTTCAATTACAAAACAAAGCGATTCTCGTCCTTGTTGTTCGCCATATGCTAAATCCCATGGGATGTAAACTCTATAAAGACCTCCTTTTTTCATTTTCGGAAGAACAAAAGACCAACCGGGAATTACTCCACCACTCAATTGTAAAGGAACAGGCTCAATTATTCCAGCTTCATTTTTCATTGTATAAGAATTTTGAACAGTATCACCAAGAGCAGATGTGAGGATGTAATGAACTTTAACGTCGTCTGTAGAGGTAGGTTGTTTTCCTTTTCCATCACGTAAAGTTTCCATTATGATTCCATTTTCAAAGATTTCAGCTCCTTTAATTTTTTTCGCAGTGCTCATCATTTTATCACCATTTTTTTCGTTTAGGCCTACTATGAATTTTTCCATTTGTTCCCGCATCTCTTTCTCTTTAAAATTTATAGTATCTCTTTTATACAAACCGTCTTCGTAACCAAGCTTTACAAATTCGAAGTCAACTTCTTTTAAACCACCAAGTTTTTTTATG
>SYKJ01000172.1 GCA_005798205.1 Bacteroidota bacterium
AAAAAGAGCAACTTTTTCTCCATTTGGAACGGAATTATAGGTGTTGGATATTTTATCAATGTAATAGACACCATCTAAAAACTTTATTGTAAAGGGAATATTTTCTCCAAACCGATTAAAATCTGCTTTCGTTATATTGGTGATTAAATTACCAAAGGCATCTATATGAATTACTGCACCATTAATTCTATATTGTTCTATTGTTGGGGTTTTTATAAAGGCTTTTTTATAGAGATCAATTTTTTCGGTATAGGATTCAAATGCTATGTTTTGAGAAATCTTAGCAGCTAAAGGAACAAAACAGTTTTTTGTAGTAAATTGTAGCATTTCTGGACTTTCAGAGACATCAGTAAAACGATACATTGCTTCAAATTGTTGATCGTCTAAAAAAGCACCAAAAAATCCATTATCATTACAAATAAAATAATGTCCGTCAAATTTTAAAATTGTTGGATAGCTCTTAGTTTCTCCAAAAAGAATCGGTTCACTATCTACACCTATCATGTGAATTGTTCCATTTGGAAAATCTTTAAAACAACTTCGAACTTGAAATGCTGCATTGGCAATATCAAAAGGTTTGATAGAATGCGTAATGTCTATAATGTGTGCAAGAGGAATATCTTTATACAATGCACCTTTTATGGCAGCAACATAATAATCTTGTAATCCAGTATCTGTTGTTAAAGTTATGATTTGCATTCAAAATCAGAATTCAGTATTCTAATTAATTTTTAATTTTACCAAATGTAATAGAAAAGCAATAATTAACACTGAATAAATTTAAAAATATTTGAAGACAGCAGACAGAGTAATTGAAATAGAAGGAATTAATCCTGCAGAATTTTACGGCGTAAACGATATAAATTTCCGACATCTAAAAACATTTTTCCCTAAATTGAAATTAATTGCTCGTGGCAATACCATTTTATTGAATGGAGATGAGGAAGTTATGGATGAGTTTGAACAAAAATTTAAACTTTTGATAGCCCATTTTAATAAATTTAATTTTTTATCGGAGAATTCAATCGATAATTTAATGTTGGCAGATGGTCCTAAATTACTATCAAATGACGACGGCTCTGAAACCTTAGTTCATGGAAACAGTGGCGTAAAAATTAAGGCGAGAACTGTAAATCAAAAGAAACTTGTTGAGGCTATTCTTCTAAATGATATGGTTTTTGCTATCGGACCTGCTGGAACAGGAAAAACCTACACAGCAGTAGCAATGGCTGTAAAAGCACTGAAAGCAAAGGAAGTAAAACGTATTATTCTCACACGACCAGCCGTTGAGGCGGGAGAAAACCTAGGATTTTTACCGGGAGATTTAAAGGAAAAATTAGATCCTTATTTGATGCCTCTTTACGACGCTCTCCGCGATATGATTCCGCATGATAAATTAGCGGATATGCTAGAAGTGGGTATAATTGAAATTGCACCTCTTGCTTTTATGCGTGGGCGCACTTTGGATAAAGCATTTGTGATTCTAGATGAGGCACAGAACACAACACCTATGCAAATGAAGATGTTTTTAACCAGAATGGGAATGACGGCTAAATTTGTTATTACTGGAGATATGACGCAAGTTGACTTACCTCATAAACAAAAATCTGGCTTATCTCATGTTTTAGATGTTTTAAAAGATATCGAGGAGATTGGGGTTATTCGTTTAGGACAAAGTGATATCATTCGTCATAGTTTGGTTAAAAAAATTGTTACAGCTTTTGAGGCGGCAGATGAAATTGAGAAGAAATAGTTTAATTTTTAAATAATGAATGCAATAACAAAATCGGATTTTTATTTTTCAGGTCAACGGTCGGTTTACCATGGAAAAGTCAGAGATGTTTACACACTTAAAAATGATTTGCTTGTGATGGTGGCTTCGGACAGAATTTCTGCCTTTGACCATATTCTTCCGAAAGGAATTCCATTCAAAGGACAAGTATTGAATCAAGTAGCAACAATGTTTCTAGAGGCAACTAAAGATATCGTGCCAAATTGGCTACTTGCAACACCTGATCCTTCTGTTGCTATTGGTTTAGCGTGCGAACCCATTCGAGTTGAAATGGTTATTCGTGGTTATTTAGCAGGACATGCAGCAAGAGAATACGCTGCTGGAAAAAGAGTAATTTGTGGCATGAAAATGCCCGATGGCATGAAAGAAAATGATCGTTTTCCTGAACCAATTATTACTCCCGCTTCTAAAGCTGAAGAAGGGCACGATGAAGATATTTCCCGAGAAGATATTTTAATAAAAAAAATCGTTTCAGAGACTATTTACATTCAAATGGAAGAATATACGCGCGCTTTGTTTAAACGAGGAACTGAAATAGCTGCCGCTCGCGGACTTCTATTAGTGGACACAAAATATGAATTTGGTATACACAATGGTAAAGTTCTTCTAATTGATGAAATTCATACACCAGATTCATCGCGTTATTTTTATTCTGAAGGCTATGAAGAACGACAAGCAAAAGGTGAACCTCAAAAACAATTATCTAAAGAATTCGTTCGTCAATGGTTGATAGAAAATGGCTTTCAAGGTTTGGAAGGACAAAAAATGCCAGATATGCCAGATGAGTTTGTTCAAACAATTACTGAGCGATACATTGAGTTATATGAACGAATTACAGGCAATGTATTTGTAAAATCTGAAACTGCAGATATTACTGCTCGAATTCACTCAAATGTTGAGAATTATTTGAATAAATTGTGATAAATCCGTCTATTTTTTAGAACTTGGCTTTTTACTTTATAAAATGTCTGTACACAAAAACGTAAAGAAGGTTACTACTCATACTCTTTTTGAGATGAAAAGTGCTAAAAAGAAAATTTCCATGCTCACTGGCTACGATTTTTCAATGGCACGAATTATTGATGAAGCAGGAGTAGATGTGATTTTAGTTGGTGATTCAGCTTCAAATGTGATGGCTGGACATGAAACAACCTTGCCGATTACCTTAGATCAAATGATTTATCATGCATCTTCTGTCGTTAGAGCTGTAAATCGTGCTTTAGTGGTTGTAGATTTACCTTTTGGATCTTATCAAGGTAATTCAAAAGAAGCGCTCTCAAGTGCTATTCGAATAATGAAAGAATCTGGAGGTCATGCAGTAAAAATGGAGGGTGGACAAGAGATAATTGAGTCAGTACAACGAATTTTAACCGCTGGAATACCAGTTATGGGCCACTTGGGATTGACACCTCAATCAATTTATAAATTCGGAACTTATGTTGTTCGCGCAAAAGAAAAAGATGAGGCTGAACGCTTAATTGAAGATGCAAAAGCCTTAGAGAAAGCGGGTTGCTTTGCAATTGTATTAGAAAAAATTCCAGCTGATTTAGCAACTAAGGTTGCAAAAATGTTAAGCGTTCCAATTATTGGAATTGGAGCAGGAAATGGAGTTGATGGGCAGGTCTTAGTTGTTCACGACATGCTCGGTATAAACAATGAATTTAGCCCACGGTTTTTGAGAAAATATAATAACTTATACGAACAAATGATGTCATCTTTTAAAGATTATATTGCAGATGTTCAGTCGGGCGATTTTCCAAATAAAAATGAGCAATATTAAATTTTTATATTCTCTTTTCTTTCTTATTTTATTTTTTTCTATTGGAGCTTGCTCAGAAAATAAAAATAGCACACTTAAACAGGATAAAAATATCTGTAAATACAGTAAATGGCTACAGATAATTGAAAAAGAAAATAGTGTAATAATAAAAATAACAAATCCAAATTACACTGAACAGGTTATGACTTTTTCTAGTGGAATAGCAACTGAAAAAGTTAAGGTCAGCCCCATAAATTATTTGTCACTTCCTTGCAACAAGATTGCTTCTTTAGCTTCAACTCACATTGGAATGTTGTCGGTTTTAAACTCTGAAAACTCAATTTGTGCGGTTTCCGATGAAAAATTTGTCTATAACGAGGTGCTTAAAAGAGGAATTCTAGCTGGCAATATACTTTCTTTAGGTGATGCTCAAGAAATTTCAATTGAAAGATTAGTAAATTCAGGAGCTAAAATCGTTGTTCATAGTGCTTTTTCGGGACCTTTTCCCAAAAGCGAACAATTAAAAAAAATTGGAATTACCTGTATTCCAAATTACGATTGGCGAGAAGAAAACCCTTTGGGAAAAGCAGAGTGGATATTACTATTTGGTTATTTAACAGGCAAGCAAGAATTGGCAAAAAAGATTTTTTCCGAAATTGTTGAGTCGTATAATCAAACAAGGAAAAAGGTCGAAAATAATTCGAATATGAAAGTCATTTGCGGTAATTTTTTTCGTGATTTTTGGTATGCTCCTGCAGGAGAAAGTTACAATGGCCAACTAATAAAAGATGCCGGAATGAATTATATTTACCGTAACACCAAAGGAACAGGGAGTATTTCAATTTCTATGGAGAAAATTCTAATGGAGACGAAGGACATCAATTTGTGGCTAAATCCGGGATTTAGCTCTAAGTCAGCAATTCTGAAATCAAACCCTAAAGCGAAAAACTTAGCTTGCTTTAAGAATGCAAAAATTTATTGTTATTCTCATGATTTAAATAGGTTTTGGGAGTTAAGTGCCGTGCAACCTCATTTAATACTTGAAGATTTTTATTCAATTACAAATTTAGATTCGCCAAGTAAACTTCATTTTTACAAACAATTAAAATGATAAACAAAAGAATTCCTTTTATTCTAATTTGTGGACTTTTGCTTCTTCCATTGTCAGTTCTTTTGCATTTATCAACCGGTGAAATTACTGTTGCGACCTCCGATTTTTATTCTGCATTTTTTGATTATAATTCTGAAAATCCTACTCATATTTTAATTCGTGAGTTCAAATTTCCAAGAATGATGATGGCTATTTTTGCAGGAGGTGGACTTGCACTAGCAGGAATGCTAATGCAAACTTTATTCAATAATCCTTTGGCTGGGCCTTATGTTCTGGGAATCAATTCTGGAGCTAGTTTGTTTGTTGCGCTTACCTTAATGTCAGGTTTTGAGTTTTTTGTATCTGATTTTGGATTAATCGGTTCAGCATTAATTGGCGCTTTACTTTCAGGAATATTTATGATTTCTGTCGCTAGCCGAATCCGTTCTCAAATATCGCTTTTACTCGTTGGATTAATGTTTGGTAGTTTTACCTCTGCTCTCGTTTCTATCCTTGAATCATTATCTGGCGCTGGAGAACTGAAAGCTTTTACTCTTTGGTCCATGGGTTCTTTACAACAAGTTGAATTTCAGCAACTACCAATAATAGGAATTTTTTTTATAAGTGCTGTTTTTTCTTCATGTATGCTAATTAAACCATTGAATATGTTGGTGATTGGAGAACGTTCTGCAGGTTTATTGGGATTACAAATTCGTCAGCTTAGATTTTTAATTATGGCAGTTACTGCTTTGTTAGCGGGTTTGATTACTGCTTTTTGTGGTCCTATTGCTTTTGTAGGCTTGGCTGTCCCGAATTTAACTCGGATACTTTTAAAAACACAAGACCATCGCTGGCTAATCTTTGGAAATTTAGTGTTTGGAGCAATTTTCCTCTTGCTTTGCGATAGCTTTATCCAACTAATATCAAATTTTGTAGCTCTTCCTATCAATGCTTTTACTTCAATCATTGGAGCACCTTTTGTTGTTTATATTTTACTCAGAAAATTAAAATGATTCGATTTGAACAAATAAAAATTGGCTACACACAAGCTTTAATAGAAATTCAGAGTTTAACTTTGAATGCTGGAAAAGTATATGCCCTAGTTGGTCGAAATGGTATTGGAAAATCTACATTTCTAAATTCTATTATCGGTCAAGTTCCTCTTTTGTCTGGCAGGTTGTTTTTAAATGAAATAGAATTACAAAAAATTTCAAGATTCGAATTACCAAAATTAATTGCTTATGTCGAAAGTCGTTTTGATGGTGTAGAATATCTGTCAGTTTTCGATTATTTAGCATTGGGTAGATCTCCCTATACAAATAGTTTTGGGAGTTTGAATGAATCCGACAAACAAATCATAATGCAAGTGATTGCTGATTTAAATTTAGATCACCTTCTCAAAAAAGGAACCTCCGAAATTAGCGATGGCGAGAGACAATTGTGTGCTGTTGCACGCGCCTTAATTCAAACGACTCCCATTATATTATTAGATGAACCCACCGCTTTTTTGGATTACTTAAATCGTCAAAAATTAATACAGTTAATGGTTTCGATAGCTGAAAAGCAACAAAAGACGATTATTTTATCATCTCACGATATTGATATTTGTATTGAAAACGCTTTGGATTTTCTGATTGTTTCAGGTGGTCAAATCAGCGATACTGTGACAAACGATAAAAAAATTGTAATTAAGGAAATGGAAAAAGAATAACTAAATCGTCATAATATCTTTTTCTTTAATCTCTAGCAATTCATCGATTTTTTTAACAAAGCCATTTGTAATCTTTTGAATTTCATCTTCTGCATCTTTGTTTTGATCTTCGGACAAACCCTCAGTTTTAAGATCTTTTAAAAAGTCTAAAGCATCTTTACGGTTTGTTCTTATACCAATTTTTGCAGTTTCCGATTCTGCCTTTGCACGTTTTACCAGTTCTCTTCTTCTTTCTTCAGTAAGTGGAGGCACGGATATAATCAGTTGTTCGCCATTATTTTGGGGATTTAATCCAAGGTTCGCATTGATAATTCCTTTAGCAATTTCAGCAAGCAGCGCCTTTTCCCATGGTTGTACAGTAATTGTTCGAGCATCTGAAGTATTGATATTAGCAACTTGATTGATTGGTGTCATAGAGCCATAATAATCAATCATAACACTACCCAGCATTGCGGGAGAAGCTTTTCCAGCTCTTATCTTACCTAATTCACTTTCAAAATGATTAAGCGTTTTGTTATTTGAACTTTTAAATTCATCGTAAATCATTCCAAGTTCTTCTATCATAAAATTGTTATTGAAGATTAATTAGAAACGAGGGTCCCAACTTTTTCGCCCTTCAGCAATTTGAGTAAATTTCCTGGGGTATCCATGTTAAAGACGATTATAGGAAGATTATTTTCTTTGCAAAGGGTGAAAGCCGTAAGATCCATAACGTTTAATTTTTTCGAATAAACTGAATCAAAAGTTATGTGATCGTATTTTGTAGCATTTTTATCTTTTTCTGGATCGGCAGAGTAAATTCCATCAACTCGTGTTCCTTTAAGAATAACATCTGCATTGATTTCAATAGCGCGAAGTGACGCCGCAGAATCTGTTGTAAAAAATGGATTTCCAGTACCTGCTCCAAAAATCACCACTCGACCTTTTTCTAAATGTCGAACAGCTTTTCTACGAATAAATGGTTCAGCAATTTCTTTCATCTCTATTGCTGATTGCATTCTTGTCATTACACCATTTGATTCTAAAGCAGCTTGTAAGGCCATTGAGTTAATCAAGGTTGCAAGCATTCCCATGTAATCGCCGTGCGTTCGATCCATGCCACCTTCTTCTGCTTGAACTCCACGAAAGATATTTCCACCACCAATAACAATTGCTATTTCAATACCAAGCTCTTTAATTTCTTTTATTTGTTGAGCATAAGAGTTGAGACGATTGTTATCGATTCCAAATTGTTTATCACCCATAAGTGATTCACCGCTTAATTTTAAAAGAATTCTTTTGTATTTCATAGTTTAATATTAAGCAAATATAACCAAAGGTTTTTTTTTCGACTCTTTAATTCAAAAAAAAAGCTACCTTAAAGTAGCTTTTTAAAATTAACTCATGGAGAATCGTTTAAAGTCTGTAACTGTCAAACCTTTTTCGGAATCATTTAAAAATTGTTCAACACTTAATTTATTATCACTAATAAATTCTTGACTCATCAGAGTATTCTCTTTAAAAAATTTATTTAATCGACCCATCGCAATTTTTTCAGCCATTTCAGCTGGTTTACCTTCTTGTATTGCTAAATCTTTTCCAACTTCAATTTCTCTTTCAATTGTTTTTTGGTCAACACCATCTTTTGTAATTGCAATTGGATCCATTGCTGCAACTTGCATTGCCACCTGACGACCAGCATCTTTTGAAGCGTCTGATGTGCTGTTTAGTCCAACAAGCGTTGCCAATTGATTTCCCGGGTGATTGTATGCAACAACTCTGGAAGCTTTTAACACTGCATATTTAGATAAATCTAGTTTTTCGCCAATTACTCCAACTTGCTCTATGATTTTTTCTTCAACTGATAATCTTTCATCAAATCGAAGAGCTTTTAATTCTTCAGTGGTTGAAGGTAGATTTTTCAAGGCAATATCTACAAGTGATTGCACAAAACTAACATAGCCATCATTTTTAGCAACGAAGTCAGTTTCACAGTTTAGAGATAGAATAACACCTGATGCGCCATCTTCGTTTGTTTGTGCTATAATAATACCTTCTTTTGCTTCGTTATCTCCCCGTTTTGCGGCAATTTTCTGCCCTTTTTTTCTTAAAATATCAACGGCTGCCTCAAAATCACCATTGGATTCTACCAATGCATTTTTGCAATCCATCATTCCAGCACCCGTTTGTTGGCGCAACTTGTTCACATCTGAAGCTGTAATAGCCATGATTTAAAATTTAAATTAATATGAAATTTATTTTTTCTTTGGTTTTGCAGCTACGACTTTTTTTGTCTCTGCTTTTGACTCTGGTTTTTTAGCAACTTTAGTAGTTTTCTTAGCAGCTGGTTTTTTCGCAACCTTTTCGACCACTGGAGCAACTTCAGCAACGACATCATCTCCTATTACCGCTTCTTCTTCAGGAGCATTATCGGAAATTTCATCAGGGCTTACATCAGCAACTTCATCTGTAACATCTTCTGATACAGCAACAACTTCTGTAACCGCAATAGGGATTTCCTCAACAACAGTTTCAACTTGTGCTAAATTTGAAGGAATTTCAAGTGTAGCTTCATTAGATTCATCTTTTCCGCCTTCTTTCAAATTTTTTCGATCTTCTAAGCCTTCGCTTAGTGCCAAGCAGATTTGATCCATTATTAAGGCTATAGACTTCGTAGCATCATCATTCGCTGGAATTGGGAAGTCAACTAGTTTAGGATTAGAATTTGTGTCAACCATTGCAAAGGTTGGAATATTCAAGCGACGAGCTTCTGCAAGAGCAATGTGTTCTTTCAAAATGTCAACAATAAAAATAGCAGCAGGTTGTCTTGTCATTTCTGCAATCGAACCAAATGTTTTTTCTAATTTATCTCGTTGACGTGTTTTAAATAATTTTTCACGTTTGTTGAGTGTGTCCCATGTTCCATCGGACTTCATTTTATCAATAGTAGCCATTTTACGAATTGACTTTCGTGTAGTTTGGAAATTAGTGAGCATACCGCCCGACCAACGTTCTGTTACAAAAGGCATATTGATTTTTTCAACTCTTTCTGATACGATTTCTTTCGCCTGTTTTTTTGTAGCAACAAAAAGAACTTTTTTTCCTGATTTTGCTATTTGTTTCATTGCAGCACATGCATGATCCAAATGAACCATTGTTTTGTTCAGGTCGATAATATGGATTCCTTTTTTCTCCTCAAAAATATATGGGGACATAGCGGGATTCCATTTTCTTTTCAAGTGGCCAAAGTGTACACCTGCAGCTAATAAAGTTTCAAAATTTAATTTAGACATATTTTATTGTTTACGTTCCTATTTTACTTATTCTTCAATGATGGAGGGAATTGATAAATCAATTAAGGTACTCCAAAATTTGGATGCTAAACTTTCAGCTCGATTAACGTTTCGAGAACTGGAATTTCTTACGTGCTTTTGGTTGCCCTGGTTTTTTACGTTCTACCATTCGGGGATCACGTGTCATTAATCCTTCTACTTTCAAAAGTGGCTTGTAATCAGCAGATACTTCTACTAAAGCACGAGAAATACCCAAACGAACTGCTTCTGCTTGACCATTAATTCCACCACCTGCAACATTTACTTTAATATCGTATTTCCCAACTGTGTCAGTTAAAACAAAAGGTTGGTTAACTTTGGCTTGCAAAACATCGATTGTAAAAAAATCAGCCATTTCTTTTTTGTTGATAGATATTTTTCCTTTTCCTTTTGACATGTATACACGTGCCACAGCTGTTTTTCTTCGCCCTAAAGCATTAATTACTTCCATAAATTTTATTTGAGTGTATCAAGATTTAGTGTTTCTGCCTGTTGCGCTTGGTGTTTGTGTGTTTCGCCAGCATAAACCTTTAAGTTTGTATATAATTTGCGGCCTAATGCATTTTTAGGCAACATTCCTTTTACTGCTTTTTCTATCAAGCGTTCAGGATGATTTTTTAGCATACTCTCGGCAGATGTAAATCTTTGTCCGCCAGGATAACCAGAAAAACGAACATATTCTTTATTTTCAAGTTTCATTCCTGAAAAAGATACTTTTTCTGCATTGATAACGATTACATTATCACCACAATCAGCATGTGGAGTATAGCAAGTTTTGTATTTTCCTCGAATAACTTTAGCGACCTTACTAGCCAATCTACCTAATGTTTGGCCTTCAGCATCAACAATAAACCACTTCTTATTAGATGTTTCTGTATTTGCTGATAAGGTCTTATAACTTAATGTGTTCACAATAAAAAAGTATTAAAAAATTACGTTATTTCCTATATTTAGGGGTGCAAAGATACGATTAATGTTTTTATTAACAAATCTATTGAGAAAAAAATACGGAAGATTTTTGTTATTTCTTTTTGAATTGCTGAATTGCAGAAATTGTAAAGTCACTAAGAACTAATTTTCCACTAATTTCTGCTCGTTCAAGCAGAAGTGTATCCCAATTTTCTGTCCCCTCCCAAAATATTTTCTTTAGCTTACTCATTGCATCAGGGTTTGATTTGGCAAGTTTTTCTGCCAACTTTAAAATTGCATCATCCAGATCTTTAATTTCATCAAAGACTTCTGCAAATAAACCTTTTTGTTTTGCCCAAGCTGCACTCCGCCATTCTGTTGCATTTATGGCTAACTCACTCATGGCTGATAGTCCAATTTTCCTAGAGACTGCCGGTCCAACAACAAAAGGACCGATTCCAACTGCTAGTTCAGATAATTTAATTTCTGCAGAGTTTAAAGCAAAGCAATAATCAACTGCAGCGGCAATACCAACTCCACCACCAACAGCTTTTCCGTGAACACGACCAATTATTAATTTTGGGCAATTTCGACAGGCATTTATTACATTAGCAAACCCTGAAAAGAATTTTTTCCCTTGCTCTAAATTTTGAATCGCTATTAATTCATCGAAACTAGCTCCTGCGCAAAATGCTTTTTCCCCGTGAGATTTTAAAATAATAACAGCTACTTTTTCATCTTTGCCAAGTTCCTCAATACTTGAAGCAAGTTTTTGAAGAATCTCTCCTGGCAGAGAATTACTCATTGGATGTCCAAATTCAATGGTTGCAATACCCGTTCTTGAGATATTGTGATCTATAAATCCAGTATTTTTCTTTATTTCCACCTTAATTATTTAAGTAAAAATCCATCAGTTCCAATCACATTTCCATCACAATAAATTTTTACTTTATAAGCTCCTTTGACTGATTCGCCCACTTGTAAATTATAATATATTGTTAAATCGATTGCTTGATTTTGATAATCAATTTCTTTTTTATCAGAATATGCTACTGTTCCAGATTCTGTATCGATAAAGTTATTTAAATTGCCTTGTAAAACCTCTCCAGTGGGTCCAGTTACTTGTAAATAAACTGCTTTCTTGCCCGGATTAGCAAGACCGTTTTCAGAAATAGTAAAGCTACTTCTGATTTGAATGGCTTTTTTAGCTTTATCTGTTATCTCAGCAGTATTATTAATTTTCATCCTCAGTGCTTCGGATACAAAATTGTATGCTTGGAGCTTACCACCCTTTTTTACTAGTTCAGTTTGTTCTTCAGCAACTTTTTTAAATTCATCCCTCTCTGTTGTAGTTTGTATAAGTTCAGTTTTTTTAACTTCCAATTCTGTTGTTAAATTAATGTTTAGAGTATTTAGAGAATCTATTTGTACAACATAGCCTTTCATAATTTCTCTCAATGTTTCATTTTCCTTTTTAAATTTATAAAGGTCTGCAGCGGATAGTTTCTTATTAGAGTTTAATTGATTTAATAGCGATTGAATCTCAGCTTTTTGCTTGTTTAAACTATATTCCTTTGATTTATCTTTTGCAATAAGCGCATCATATGTTAACAACATATTATTAAAATCTTTTTTTAAATCACTAGAAATATCTCCCACGTACCCCTCCATCATTTTATTTATTCCTTCTATATCCGACTGTAAAACCAAGTTCCGATTCATACAATCGTTAAGTTCTTTTCTTTTATTAGCCCATTGATAACTTAAATAAGCAAGAAATGTCATCAAAACAAGAATAATAATTAAGTAAATTGCATTTGAATTTTTTTTTACATTTTCCTCCATTTTTCTATT
>SYKJ01000173.1 GCA_005798205.1 Bacteroidota bacterium
AAAATTCTGCTGCTTTGTTTTTTGCACTGCCTCATATACAAACAAAAGATGTTGCCCAATTAGAATCAGTAATGAACGAATTAAATGCTGCATTTTCTATTAGTCCAACTGTTCAAGAAGTTTACAAAAATTACACAGCAAGTAAAAAAAGGAAAGAGGATGCTGTCTTGCTTGCTCCAGGAAAAAAAGCTCCAGATTTCGAGGAACTTAAAATTGATCGAAAAACAAAAATGAAACTTTCTGACTTAAAAGGAAAAGTAGTTTTAATTGATTTTTGGGCTTCATGGTGTGGTCCCTGTAGGAAAGAAAACCCATCTGTTGTTAGTAATTACGAAAAGTATAAAAGCGATGGTTTTACTGTCATGAGTGTGTCATTAGACACAGACAAAGAAAAATGGTTAGCTGCTATAAAAACTGACAATTTATATTGGGATAATCATGTAAGTGACTTAGGGGGTTGGAAAAGTAAGGTTGGTCAAATTTACGAAGTAAATAGTATACCGCTGACCATTCTAATCGACAGAGAGGGTAAAATCATCAAGCTCAATTTAAGAGGTGAAGCATTATCAACCGAACTAAAACAAATTTTTGGACATTAAAATGACTGAAAAAAGCAAGAAATACTCCTATTTTGCGTCAGATTTTCATTTAGGCGCTCCGGATGAAATTGAAAGCTTAAAAAGGGAGAAAGAGATTATTGCTTGGCTCAATCACATTGAACCTAATGCTTCAAGTATTTATTTAGTCGGCGACATATTTGATTTCTGGTTCGAATACAAACAAGTGATTCCTAAAGGTTTTTCCAGGCTGCAAGGAAAAATAGCAGATTTAACAGATAAAGGAATACCTGTTCATTTTTTTTATGGAAACCATGACATGTGGATGTTTGATTATTTCAAAAAAGAACTTTCAGTGGAAATACATTCTGATGACATTCAAATTATGATTGAAACAAAAAAAATATTTGTTGCTCACGGTGATGGATTGGGACCTAACGATCGTGGATATAAACTAATAAAAAAGATTTTTAGATTCAAGTTATTTCAATGGCTGTTTGCACGAATTCATCCAAATCTTGGAATAAAAATTGCACATTATTTTTCTAAAAAAAGCAGAGTAAAAAATGGACCGCGCGATGCTCAATTTAATGGAGTTGAAAACGAATGGCTTTACAAATTTGCTCAAGATTACAATAAAAAAAATGACATTGACTTTTTTGTTTTTGGTCATAGGCATCTTCCATTGAAAATTAGTTTTGATAGCGCAACTTATATAAATCTTGGAGAATGGATTAATTACCAAACTTTCGGGAAATTTGATGGTGAAAATTTTGAACTCCTACAATGGAAAAATGGAGGGGAACACAAGTATGTGACAATTCCAGAAAAAACAAAATGAAATACAATTGGGAGGTAAAAAATTTAGAACTGTTAAATGTCTATGCTAAAGATTTCATTCAAATAGTAAAAAACCCAAGAATAATTGCATTTGATGGAGAAATGGGAATTGGAAAGACAACTTTTATTCATGCGCTATTAAAAGAATTAGGTGTTAGCACATTTGATGGTTCACCCACATTCTCAATTATAAATGAATATCAGATAAAAAATAGCATAAAAGCTTATCACATAGATTGTTATAGAATTAAAACCCGAAATGAAATTTTTGAATTAGGATTAGATGAGCTAATTGAAGAACCTCAATACTTTTTTATAGAATGGGCAGAAAAAATAGCAACAATTTTTCCAAAAGAGGTAATTTGGGTGTATATTCGTAAAAATGAAAATTCAACAACTAGAGAAATATCCTTTGAAATATGATTACAGATCCTGAATTATTGAAATCATTAATGCAACAAGGTAGCTTGATGCCAAAAGAAGAAATGTTGGAGATAGCTAGAAAAAAAGGTGAACTTTTTATTGGAATCCCTAAAGAAATCTCTTTTCAAGAAAGACGAGTTGCCCTTGCGCCAGAGGCAGTTGGTCTTCTTGTAGCAAATGGTCATCGTGTAAGAATTGAAACTAACGCAGGTGAAGGAGCAAATTTTACTGATAATGAATACAGCGAAGCGGGTGCAGAAATTTGCCTTGAGAAACAAGCAATTTATAAATGTGACATAATTTGTAAGGTAGCACCTCCTACCGAAGAAGAAGTAGATTTAATGCCTGGAAATCAAACTTTTATTTCAGCTCTGCAAATTGCAACACAACCAAAAGAAATATTGCAAAAGCTAATTGTAAAAAAAATAACTGCTATTGCTTGGGATTACATCAAAGATGAAGATGGAGTTTTTTCAATCGTCCGAACCATGGGAGAAATTGCGGGTACAACTTCAATTCTTGTAGCAGGAGAATTACTTTCCTCTTTTTCAAATGGAAAAGGCATTATGCTTGGCGGTATAGCGGGTGTGCAACCTACAGAAATAGTAGTAATCGGAGCTGGTACAGTTGGTGAATTTGCTACTCGTGCAGCAACAGGTTTAGGAGCTTCCGTGAAAGTTTTTGATAGTTCCCTTTCACGATTAAGACGATTGCAAAATGATATTGGATCAAGAGTTTACACATCAATTATTCAACCAAAAGTTCTTGCAAAGGCAATTAGACGAGCAGATGTTGTAATTGGTGCACTTCGCTCAAATGTTGGAAAAACTCCCTGTGTAGTATCAGAGGAAATGATTCAAACAATGAAAACAGGTTCAGTAGTTATTGATTTGAGTATAGATCAAGGTGGTTGTTTTGAAACATCTCACGTTACAAATCACCTTGAACCAACATTTACAAAACATGGTGTTATTCACTACTGCGTACCAAATATTGCCTCT
>SYKJ01000174.1 GCA_005798205.1 Bacteroidota bacterium
AACATTATTTATCTAGAGCTTCGTAAATTGAATTATTGCTAATGTATTCAACAACAATTTCCTTCATTTTTTTTTCTATTTCTTGATTGTTCTGAAAAGGAATCAGCTTAATTAAGTCCTCAATCTTTGATATTTGGTCACTTGTTGTATTTCTATTTTTAGCAATCAATATTTTGGAATGATGCGTTTGAAGAGTATTTTCTTCATTAGCAAGCAGCTCTTCAAATAATTTTTCCCCTGGCCGTAGTCCTGTAATTTTTATGTCAATGTCTCGGCCTAATTCAAGCCCACTTAGTATAATCATTTTTTTTGCAAGTTCTATTATTTTAACACTTTCACCCATTTTAAAAACAAAAATTTCGCCACCATTTCCCATTGTGCCAGCTTCTAAAACTAACTGACAGGCTTCAGGAATTGTCATGAAATAACGCGTTATCCTTTCATCAGTTACAGTTACCGGACCACCGCTGTCAATTTGCTTTTGAAATGTTGGAATCACAGAGCCATTTGACCCAAGAACATTTCCAAATCGAGTTATGATAAAACTGGTTCTAGAAGTTTTATCTATATTTTCAATGTACATTTCAGCAATTCTTTTTGAAGCCCCCATTACATTTGTAGGGTTTACAGCTTTATCTGTAGAAATAAAAACAAATTTTTCTACATTGTAACCATCTGATAATTCAGAAATTATTTTTGTCCCTTTAATATTTGTGTCAACTGCTTCTGTGGGGTTCAATTCCATCAATGGGACGTGTTTGTATGCTGCTGCGTGAAATACAATTTGAGGGTTGTATGTTTCAAATAGTTTTTTCATTCGATCTTCATTGCAGATATCACCAATTATAATTTCAAATTTTAGATTGGAAAAATCATTTGATAAGGAAAATTGTAGATCAAATAAGGGAGATTCAGCGTTATCAACTAGCACAACTAAACTTGGATTGAAAAAGCTAATTTGCTCAGCGATCCCACTCCCAATAGAACCTGCTGCGCCAGTAATTAAAATTGTTTTTTTATCTATTTGCTCTTTAATTTTATCTTTTTCTAAAATGATTGAGTTTCTCCCCAATAAATCTTCAATTTTAATTTTTTTAAGTTGTTTAGTACTAAATTCTCCGTTTATCCAACTTTTTGGATTAGGTACTTTTTTAATTTCAATATTTAAGTTAAAACAAATGTCAATTATATTTTTTTGATTTGTTAGATTGGGGTTTTGTATTGCAATTATTACAGATTTTACCTTAAATTCATTTATTAGGTTTTCTAATTCACTTGTAGAGTATATTTTAATGCCCTCAATTCTTGTGCCGGCTAATTTTTCGTTGTCATCAACAAAACAGGTAATTTCTTGATTTATTTTTGGATCATTTTCAATTGTTTGTTTTGTAATTAATCCAGAAATACCTGCGCCATAAATAATTATTTTTTCTGCCTCATCTTTATTTTTTATTGTTTCTAAAAAAAGTAATTTAATTAAAAAACGACTGCTAACTAAAATTAGTAAACTTGATATGTATTCCACAATTAAAACGGACATTGGAAATAAAAACAGACCATCGAAATAGTAAAATCGAATCATTCCAAATAATAAAAAAAGAATAGAAGATGTGCTTAAGGCATAGAAAATTCTCTTTAAGTCCTCGGTTGATGTAAATCTTACAAGCCCTTTGTGAATTTTAAATAGATAGAAAACAAGAAATTTAACACTAAAAAAAATAATTAGTGATTTAGATAAGATAGCCCATTCATTTTTTATGATTTCACTATCTGCTTTTAGGTCAAAACGAATTAAATACGCAAGTGTCAAGGCAAATAGAGAAGATAATAAATCCAGTATTACTATAACCCATCGTGGTGTTCGTGCACGAAATTCTAGAATTTTTAACACATGAAGTTATTTAAATATGTATAAATAAAATATTTTGGTTTTTTAATTGCGACTTATCTTTTTTCAAATTTAACAAAATCGTTCAAATATTTATTTTAATTATGTTTGGTTACATAAACTACTTTTTGAGGCTTTCTATTAAATTACTTAACTTTGCGACTTATTAATAGAGTTAAAATCTATGATTCGCTACAAAACTGCTGCAGAAATTGAAATTATGCGAGAGGCTGCTCAAATTGTGAGTCGTACATTAGGTTTAGTTGCAAAATACATGAAGCCAGGTACAACACCGCGCGAATTGGATAAAATGGCAGAGTCTTACATTCGTTCGCAAGACGCAATTCCAGGTTTTTTAGGTTTGTACGGTTGCCCTAGCACTCTTCTCATTTCTATAAATGAACAAGTAGTTCATGGTTTGCCAACAGATATTCCATTTAAAGATGGCGATATTGTTTCTGTTGATTGTGGCTCCATTTATAAAGGGTATTACGGCGATCATGCCTACACTTTTGAAATTGGTGAGGTTGCTCCAAAAGTTAAAAAATTATTAAAAATCACAAAAGAATGTTTGTATTTGGGAATCGAACAATGCACAACTTCAAATCGAATAGAGGATATTGGATGGGCGATTCAAGTGCATGCAGAAAATAATTCTTATGGTGTTGTTCGTGATCTAGTTGGTCATGGCTTAGGAAAACAACTTCATGAAGATCCTCAGGTTCCAAACTATGGAAGACGGGGTCGAGGAAAGAAAATTCAAAATGGATTAACAATTGCGATTGAGCCAATGATTAATATGGGGACGGAAAAAGTCAAAACATTAGATGACAAGTGGACAATTGTTACGGCAGATGGTTTGCCAAGCGCCCATTTTGAACATAACATCGCAGTTGTAGACGATAAACCGGTCATTCTTTCTACTTTTGATTATATCTACGAAGCGCTAGGAAAGTAAAATGTCTCGAGAAAGAAGAACCGTTTTCATTGTATCATTAACACTTCTTATCTATGCGCTCACTCAATTTCTAGAATCAGGTGTTTTTATTTTGCCTTTCCCAATTTTTGATTTCATTTTACTCGTAATTTCCTTGCAGTTTATTTATTGGAATCGAAAAATAATATTTCAAAAGAAGTTTTTATATTTTCTTTTTTATTTTTTAGCACTTAGTTTTAAAGTATTTTCAGGTCAGTTTTTCTTGTCTTTAATTTACAGTGATTCTAGTATTGAGGATATTAATTCTGGAGTTTTTCAAGATATTTGCTCTTTGATATACTTTGTATTTTCAGCTTCTTTTTTTTCAACTTGGAATTGGAATCAAGGAAAAATTAGATCGCTATTGTTAATCTTGGCCTTTGTTTTTTTGAGTGTAACTCCATTATTTGTGAATTTTAGTTACTTGGCATTTCTAACAATTCCAATGTTTGTTGCTTATTTATATCTCACTAAATCTCGAACAGAATTTCATTATCTATTTTTGCTCAATGCAATTTTAGATTTAATGGCAATTTCAATGCTGGTAAGATTGAATTAAGTGCTTATGACGCGAATCATTTTTTGTATTTGAATTCTTTTCGCTTTAATATCCTCTATGTTTTTTCCAGTTATCGTGATGTGTCCCATTTTTCGGAAAGGCTTGGTGATTTCTTTTGCATAGAGATGCGGAAAAACTCCCGGAAAAGATAAAAGCTTATCCAAGCCCTCGTATAAAACAGGACCTGTAAAACCTTTTTCTCCGATGAGGTTTATCATCGCTCCGGCTTGAATTAAAGAGGTGTCTCCGAGCGGAAGATTTAAAATCGCACGCAAATGTTGAGCAAACTGCGAAGTTGCGCAGCATTCTATGGTGTGATGACCACTATTGTGTGGTCTTGGTGCTATTTCGTTTACTAATAACTCATTTGATGGGGTGAGAAAAAATTCTACAGCCAGTAATCCCACCATATTTAATTTTTCAATAATTTGGATTGCTATTTGTTTGGCTTTTAAATCAATTTCTTCAGAAACAGCTGCAGGGGAGAATAAGAATTCCACAAGATTTGCCTCGGGATTAAATTCACATTCCACAAGTGGAAAAGTCTTGGTCTCTCCGGCTTCATTTCGTGCAACTAAAACAGATAATTCTTTTTGAAAGTCGATTTTTTCCTCAAGAACAGATGGCTCGTCAAATGATTTTTCTGCATCACTTAAATTAGCGATAATGTTGACTCCTTTTCCATCATAACCGCCAGTTCGTAGTTTGTGAACATATGGAAAATTTGTTTTTAAAAGTAATTGTTCTTTTGAGGAAATTAATTCAAAAGAGGCAGTTGGAATATTATTTTTAAGGTAAAATTCTTTTTGTAATCCCTTGTCTTTAATTATTTTAAGCACATTTGGTTGAGGATATACTTTAACTCCTTTTTTTTCTAATTCCTCGAGTGCTTCTACGTTTACATTTTCAATTTCAACCGTAAGCAAGTGCTTGTCAATTCCAAAATTTAAAACAGTATCGTAGTCAGTAAGATGACCGCAAGTAAAAGAATGTGCAATTTCTGAGCAAGGCGCATTTGAATCAGAATCAAGACAATGAATATGAATATCTAAATGGTTTGCTGCTTGAATAAGCATTCTTCCCAGTTGCCCACCACCAAGTAAGCCCAAGCGGAGATCCTTGCCGTACCATTTTGAATTCATAGAACAAAGATAAGAGATGTGAACTTCCTACACTAGAAAGTTCTTAAATTTTACTTTTTCAGCTTTAAATTGTAAATTTGAAAAATTAAAAAATGCAGTTCGATCGCGTAGTTCACGATAAGGTTTTTAGTCCTTTTATTTTTGAGGACGAAATCGCACTTAAGGTTAAAAATCTATCTCATCAAATTCAAAAAGATTATACGGGAGATAAAATAGTATTTGTTGCTATTTTGAATGGTGCTTTTATGTTCGCATCTGATTTATTGAAAGAAATACTCTGTGATATACAAATATCATTTGTAAAAGTTAGTTCTTACATCGGCACAGAAACAAGTGGGCGAGTAGATGAGCTAATCGGTTTAAATACTGATTTGGATGGTAAACATGTTATTATTTTGGAGGATATAGTCGACACAGGAATTACTATTGATAAAATAATTTCGTTATTAAATGACCAAAAACCACTTTCTGTGGAAGTTTGTACGCTTCTTTTTAAACCCGATGCATTTTTAGGAAAACAAAAACCAAAGTACATTGGTTTTAGTATTCCGAATAAATTTGTTGTAGGTTATGGATTAGATTATGATGAATTGGGACGGAATTTTAAAGAAATTTATCAATTAAAAGAAATTTAATATGTTAAATATCGTATTATTTGGACCTCCAGG
>SYKJ01000175.1 GCA_005798205.1 Bacteroidota bacterium
ATATTGCAAAATCTTGATCCTATTCAATACCAAAAAATTCAAGTATATCAGACAAATAGCTTGAGATGTTTGATTCCAAAAAATGATATTTATATTTTCACAAGTCCAAGTAATTTTTTTTCATTTGCTGAGGAAAATGAAATTACTGAAAAAGCACTCGTTTTTGCATTTGGAAAAAGTACAAGTAAAGCAATTAAAACCAAGAGCAAGATCAGTATTTTAACATTGAAAGAAGCAAATTTATTTGAGCTTGAAGAGGAAATTTTACATTCTCTAAAGTTATTGAATTATTAAATTACATTTTCTTTTATCTTGAAATAGATATTTAAATAAATATTTTATTATTTTTGGCAAGAAAATTTTAAAACCAAATAATTTTAATTCTTAAATATGAAAAAAATAATTAGTTCACTTGCAATTTTTGTAACCTTAACTTTTGGCTTTACTGCAGACATATTTGCTCAAGATGCAAACACCAATAAAAATGAAGCAGCAACAGAAACCGTAGATGAGGAAAAGCTTGAGTTAACATTTGTTCAATCTTTAAAGCAAAAATACATTGAAGGAGATGTTTTATGGATGACGCCTGTACTTTTATGTATGGTAATTGGAATGGCTCTTTCTATTGAGCGTGTTGTTTATTTGAATTTAGCTACAATTAATACTAAGAAATTCCTAGACGATGTTGAGGCAAGTCTTAAATCAGGGGGTGTTGATGCTGCAAAAGAATTGTGTAGAAATACAAGAGGTCCTATTGCCTCGATTTTTTATCAAGGTTTAGATCGTTCTTCAGAAGGCATTGACATGGTTGAAAAATCAGTAGTTGCATACGGTGGTGTTCAAATGGGAAATCTAGAAAAAGGATTGTCATGGTTGCAATTATTTATTGCGCTATCACCAATGCTTGGTTTCTTAGGAACAGTAGTTGGTATGATTCAAGCATTTGATAAAATTGTGGAAGACGGTCAGGTTTCTCCAACAACAGTTGCAGACGGAATTAAAGTAGCACTACTCACAACGGTATTTGGTTTGATTGCTGCTATTTTTCTACAGATTTTTTACAACTACATTACTTCAAAAATTGATGGGCTTGTAAACGAGATGGAAGATGCCTCAATCAGTCTTATTGACATGGTATTGAAAAATAATAAATAACTGATTTTACTGACTTAAATTATATAGCAGATGAATGCTAAAAACTTGAATTTATTATTGCGAATATTTCATTATACCTTAATCATAGTAGGTGTAGGATTAAGTTTACTGCTTTTCTCTGGGCCTGCAGTTACAGATAGTAAAGACGTCTTAGAAAAATTCAGAGAAAGTACTGAAATGAATGCGGCAATCTATTTTTTACTTTTTATTATAATTTTAGGTATTCTTATAATACTTGGATTCTTTGTAATGCAATTAATTATCAGCCCAAAAAGGACAATACTTTCTATTATTGGAATTGTAGTGTCATTAGTGATCTACTTGATTTTTTTCATTTTGGGAACGACAGATACAACAGATACCTTAGCACTTAGAAATCCAGTTTCAGATGGAGTTGTATTAACTACTACGGCAGGTCTTTACACAATTGGCGTCAGTCTAATAGTTGGATTAATTGTTATTATTGCTGGGCCATTCATGGGAAGATTAAGAAAATAATAAGCAATGGCGAAAAGAGATATTCCTGAAATCAATGCTGGGTCAATGGCCGATATTGCCTTCCTTTTGCTGCTTTTCTTTTTGGTTACAACTACGATGGATAAAGATCAAGCTTATATCCGGAATATCCCAAAAAAAATTGATTTACCCCCTATGGACAATAAAGTTCAGGAGCGTGATATTCTAGCAATCAAAGCAAACAACCAAAATCAATTGATGGTAAGAAATAGTATTTTCAGTGACCCCGACAAGATTTCTGAATTTATTTTAAAATTCTATCAAACAAATGAAAAAAGCAATGATGTAGCCAATAATTTTCCCATGTACTCCACCACAACAGTTTCACTATGTGATCAAAATATGGCTATGTTAGATCAACAGTTAGCAGAGGCGGAAAGTAAAGGAGCTACAGAGCAAGCAAAATTCTTCTTAAATTCATACGAGGAGTGGAATAAGAAGAAAAAAGCAATCCAATTGTATGGCAATTCCGAAATCCGTGAATTAAGTGTTCAAGCTCATATTAGAATCGAAGTTCAACAAGGTACAGCCTACTCAATTTTTGCTAAAATCCACAATGAAGTTGAAGAAGCCCTTTATGAGTTGAGAGACAAAGAGTGCAAACGTCTTTTTAATGAACAATATTCGATTTTGAAACGACGAACAGCGCAAGATAGCGACACTCAAGATAAAGACAAAATAGCACTATTAGAAATTCTTTATCCTGCGAGAATTATTGAGGTGACACCAAAAAATTAAAGATTATGTCAAAATTTAAAAAAGATGGTGGAGGTAACGCTCCGGCTTTGAATACAGCTTCACTGCCTGATATCGTTTTTATGCTTTTGTTCTTTTTCATGGTGGCTACGACAAGTAAAGAAACAGATCCTACTGTTGAGGTTGAGGCTACTACTGGGACTAAAACAATGGACTTAACTCCTTATAAGCAACGCTCAGAAATCGATTTTTTGTACCTAGGAACTCCAAGAAATCCAAATAGAGCTGAAGCTTTTAAAATGGGTTATGCACTGTCTTTGGATAATGTTGTTCAAGCGACTGCAGATGGATTGTATCCTACAAATGCAGTGGGCCGTTGGAAAAAAGACAAGTTTGCACAAAAGCCAGCACGAATGACAGCGCCCTTAGAGGCAGTTATAACGTGTTTAAAAGCCGATAGAAATGCACCATCTGGATTAATATTTGATATTAGAAAGGAATTGCAAGATATAGATGCTTTGACAATCGCATATTCAGTTAGAGACAAAGGGAATATCTAATTAACAGGATTTACCTGTATCGGTTTAGCCCACTTTTTCTATTTCATCAATAAATCGCTCCAATATCATACCTGAAATTCGTTTATCAAGACTTGTCTTTTCAGATAAATAAAATTGAGTTTCTGTATCCGTAAATAAACCCGAGATCATTCCTAGTAGCTGAGACCGAAATCCAACTTGCTTTGCAATAAATAATTTTATTTGGTTTTTCTTTTTGAGATTTGAGAAATTAGAAGTTAATATATGGTGAATGTGAACATTAGAAGACATGAAAAGAACGATAACCGTATGTTGAAATTTTAATAGTGGGCGTATTGTCCCATTTTGAAATTGCTCGCTTGGTGATTTTGCATCTTTCGTTAATATCGTTGGTCTTAGAGCAACTAGTATTTTTTCCTCTCTCATTGAAGTTAAATGTGTCTTTCTTATGGTATTTTTAATTCTACTGACTGATTAACAAATTGTTCCTTGTAATCCAAGAATCTTTCTTCCTC
>SYKJ01000176.1 GCA_005798205.1 Bacteroidota bacterium
ACTTAAATGTCCGCCAGGTAAAATTGCCGAACGGTCTTTGTAGGAAATCGATATTACACGAGCACTGGGATAGGTCATTTTTAGTTGATCAGTAATGGTGTAAGTTTTTAAATTTCTTGGAGATTTTTGACCTTCACTAGAAGAACTCCCAATTGTTGATTCACTGTTATCTGCAACGCAATTTACGATGCTTAAGCTCTTTCTATCGTACCACTCATTTCCTACAATTCCATGGTCTGAGGGGTTACTTCCTGTATAAATTGATGCATGACCTGGACCGGTATATGTTGGGACAAAATTGTACAAGGTAGTCCGCATATTCGCACCTTCATTTAGAAAACGATTAAATCCTGTTGTACAAAAATTTCCTTTGTAGCGGTACAAGTAATCATAACACATCTGATCAATGACAATTCCAACTAATAGTTTGGAATCTTTTTTTTTCTGAGAAAAAAATTGAGTAATATTCAAGAATAAAAAAAGAAAAAGAATGATTTTCATCTGTCAAATTTAAGAAATGAACTTGTAATTTGCCTATTTTTAGAATAGAATTATTAATTCAAATTATTTGTGTAATTGAATTTATTTTTATCGTACCTAAGTTTATTATTACAAAAGACATTTCCGCAAATCAAACAAGCCCATTAATTCTTTAAGAATTTATAATTCTTTCCATTGTTCTCTAGCAAGTAAGCACCATTTTGAAGATTTGACACATTAATAATTTTTTCAAATGTGCTAATAACTTCTTTGCCGCTAAGGTCTAAGATTCTATTCAGGCCTAAGGCAAATTCTGATAAATAAAGAAGGTCATTCACTGGATTAGGATAAACTAAAAGTGTATTCTCAAGCTGATTTATTCCTAGACTAGGTCTAACATCAAATACGATAGTACCAGGAGAAATTCCAACATTAAAATTTGATAATTCTGTGTTGTTTGCATCAAATATGTGTACTTTTCCAAAAGAAAAATAGTCGGTTTCACTTGTGTAGAATTGACCTGACACAGGTTCTTGAGCTAACTCATAATAATTTAAAGTATGTCCTGCAACAGGACCGATATTGTTCATCACATTAATGTCAAATTCATTGAGAACGTCCGCCGATGAAAGTTGGTAAACCAATTTATCATCACGAAGTGAAGAAGTTCCACAACCTGTAGACACATTCGCCAAATTAACTGTGCTATTACTTGTTCCATCGAGTGCTACTTTCGAAATAGAGGAACCTGAAAAATCTTTGTTATTGACAGTATACAAAAAATTGCCAAGTTTCACTAGGTTATCGGGGTTTTTACCATCTGGACCCAGATTAACTTCATTTCCATACGTTAGAGTTGTTAAATCAAAAGTGCCAATGAATCCTTTCTCATTTCCCCATTCAAAGCCATTGTTTACTGCAATGTAAGCTACTGACCCGTCAATTACTATATTTTGTGTCGCATATTTTGGACCAATTGTTGTGTCTATTGAAGCCAAAAAATCTAAGGTGTTGGAGTTGTAGACATGTAAATATGAATCAAAAGTGACTAAATACTCACCACGAGTTGCTATTAATTTATCCTGATAAACTCCTAAATTTCTAACGCCAGCCAATTCGACACTTGCAATTTCTTGGTGTGTATTCAAGTCCATTTTAAATATTTTGCTATCTGCCGCAACGTAATAATAAGGCCCATTGATGATCATATCAGATGCAAAACGCATTCCCTCCAATGTATCTACAATTTGATATGTTTGACTGGCTGGATTGTAACTTCCAATTGTAACTGGTTCAATGATTTCATTAGTTTGATAGTCAAAATAGCCTTCATTGAGAATAAGAGTTTGATGCAAATAATTTTGAGCTTGGGTGATTACAGTTAAGCTTAACCCGAAAAGTAAAAATAGATTTTTCATTTATTTTGTTTTAAGTATTACTAATTAAAAAAATGAAAACGGATTAAAAGTCAGGTAAGGATATACTTATCCTAAACCGTGGCCGACTTTAATCTGAAGTCTTCACGTTGATCTTAGGCAAGTATTCTGGCTCACACTAAGCTCGAACCGCCTTCCCAATACAATCAGTGGCTAATGATTCGTTTTTAAAGTGTTTACAGCTGCAGTTACAGCTCCGGATTCTAACCGGATTCCTTTTTAATTTGCTTTGTAGGCAAAACCGAAGAACACTGCAAAATTAATTAAATTAGTTAAAAATTGCTTTTATTTATTTAATTTTTTGCAATTTAAGAGAGAGATTTCCCGAATTTTTGAGAACTTGAATGAGATAAGATCCTGGAGATAAATCATTTGTTTCGCATGGAATTAAATGTAACCCAGCTATTAAGTTATTAGATCCAATTTCTTTTACAATTTGACCGTTCAAGTCATATATTAAAACTTCAACTCTTTCGTCTAATGTATTTATTTTTAAGGTGCAATTACTTGGAGTGGGATTTGGAAAAACAATATTTTTTAACTCTGCAGTTTCCTCCTCGTTTAATCCTACAGAACAACCGCTTAAAACCTGAACAAAAGAAATAGTATGCTCAAATAAGTTTTGAATAGATGATACCGGAACTTCAAACCAATCTTTAAGAATAGAGGCATAAACATCTCTAAAATCAATCTGCATAGTTACACCTGCTTGTGGATTTATTTGGTTGCTAATTTGTGGATTAGGGCCAATAATTCCAGAATTTATACATTTTCCGAATAAAAAAAGTGGTGCGGCATCACCGTGGTCTGTTCCAAAACTTCCATTTGAGGCTATTTGTCTACCAAATTCAGAAAATGTCATTCCTGCAACTCTTTCTTCAAGACCTAATAATTGAAGGTCATGTTGGAAAGCAGCAACCGCATCTGATAGTTTTTTTAACAAATTTGTATGTTCACCCTCACTTGTGTTGGTTTGTGAAACTTGGGAGTCGTGGGTGTCAAAGCCATTGATATTTAAAATGTAAACCTTTGTTTTAAGACCACCTGAAATCATTTGTGCAATTTGTTTTAATTTAACTGCAATTGAATTTGTAGGATCATAAAGCGTTGAAAGTGAATTTCCTGAATTTGCAGCTACACTAATTTGATTTCCGTATTCATTTGTTTGATTGAGGATAGTTGCAATAAACTCAATATGAGAACCGTAGTACGTTCCGTCATTTGATACACTTGTCTCCAATAAATTAAAAGCATTAAATGGGTCGCTAACTGCATGAGAAAAATTACCCATTAAACCTTGACAAGTAGTTGATAATTCTGAGCCCAGACTTATTGCAAAAGGATCTGGAAAATTAGTATTTGGGTAACCCTCCGGAAAATTTCCATTTTCGCTATCAAAATACCTTCCTAACCAACCGTTAGTTTGCTGACTATCTAATGAACCACTTGTCCAGATATCCATGGATCTAAAATGCGAACGATTTTGCTCTGGGTAACCAACATTTTGAACCACAGTTAATTTTCCATTATCGAACATATTTTTCATACCTGTCATTATTGGATGGATTCCAACTGAACTTGTCAGTGAAAGAATTTGATTTTCAGGCAGAATTATATTTGGTCTTTGAATCATTAAATTATCATATTGATCAATAGGAATAATTGTGTTTAAGCCATCGTTTCCACCATTTAATTGAATCAATATTAGAACACGGTCCTCAGCATTTTTTGAAAAATCGAATAATTTTTTTGTTATCGCCTTCATGCCAAAGCCATCAGCAACAAAAGGAATTGTTAATGAGGCAAGAGATAAATTTTTAACAAAGCTTCTTCTTTTCATTTTCTATTGTTATTTCTCTTTTAAATTGTTTGGTATTGAGGCATTTTTAAAACAGTGTTCAAAACGAGACGAATTCTTAATTTAACAGGATCTGATACAAGTGGATTAGTAATATCTGCAAGATATTCATTGTATTGATCTGTCCATTCAAAATCAGGCAAACCATTTGTTAAAATACCTTTCAAGTATAGTTTGTCACTTGCTGAGATATCTTTCGGAAAGAAAACGCCACAAATGTCATCAATAACAATACTCGGAGAGTCAGGCACAGATAAATTGTCTAAAAAACCGAGCAGGTTGATACTAAAATTATCACCTCCAACTGAGAAACCATTGAAAAGTAAAGCACCTACAAGATCAAATCTTTTTTTAATGTAAGTGGAATTAATCCAAAGTTTTGAAAAAGAAGGCGCTTGGTAGTAAGCTGTCCAGCCGGAAACACTTGGAGGCATTTGGTAATTTTGCCCCATTGAATCAATAAAATAATAAATAGCCAAATAAATTTCTGAATTGGATGTTAAACTAAAATTTAGGTTAGAGCTTGTAGCATTTAAAAGTCCATAAACCATTTCATACGGACTTCGAATTATTGCACCCTTGACACTACTATCATAAAAATGTTCGCTCATAAAAAGCTCTGTAAGAACAGGTAAAATTTCGTAATTATTGGAAATAAGTGTTGTTGCCATACTTGGAATTACATCAGATAGCACAATCGGAGTTAAATCATAATTAACAAAATAGACATAAAGTTTAGTACAGATATGAGTTGCAACCTGATCTTGGTTAAAAATAACATCGATAAAATCATGCAATTCTTGTTCAGCATTTGCATTAATTATTTGGTTATTAAAATGGTAAGAAAGTTGTTTACTTGAATTGTCGTGTAGAGAGGGATTAAAATTTGCTGTAACTTCAGTTAATGTGTCACTTCTTATACCAGATAAATTATAGCCTGTAAGAATTTTTGCGCCTGCAGCAACATCAACCTCTGTATAATTTGAATAATCTCCAGTAGCTATTTGCAAACCTTTCCCAATTGAAAATAACTCGAGTAATTCTCTGGAATAATTTTCGTTTGGTGAATAGACAGTATTTGAGCCACCGTTCAAAAAAAGGAGCATGCTTGGTTCCAAAGTAACATCTTTTACTAATTGTTTAAAGTTCCCTAAAGAACTTTGTCTAAGAAGCGTTAAGTAATAATACATTGCCCTTGCATCGTTTGTGTAAGAAAGACCAAAATGATTTTGCCAAAAAAGAACCATTTTTTCGGTAATGTTGGTATTACCTTCACTCATATTTTTATTTATCCAAACAGCAAGCGATTTTAAACGAGCGTTTTCGCATGCTTGATTTTCTTGATTATTGGTTGGATAAACAGAATTAACCCACGTCTCTCCCTGAGCTACGATAGTTTCTTCGGGCAAGTATGCCAATGGTGGATTTACAATAGGTGTCTGAAGTAGTGAGGTAACAGTATTTTGCATGCCATTTGAGACAGCATCCAGAATTTGTTGATTTGTAGCTCCAAAAACTGTTCTACGCAATAAATGTGCTGCTTCAGTTTTAGTCCAAGGGCCAGTGTAGGGAACCATATCCTTTTTAAAATAAATTTATTTTTTTATAAAATATTTTCTACTGATTTGATTATTTTGTTCAAGTTGAAGTATGTATGTTCCTTTTAAAAAATTGGATAAATTAATTTTGATTTCTTCACCAACATAATTCGTTGTAAATACCTCTCTATTTAAAATATCATAAATACGAAGGTTCACTTTTCCTGAGAATAAAGTTGTCTTAACGGTAAGTTGTTCATTGGCAGGATTTGGATAAAGTAATATGTCGACTTGTTGTTCCTGTAAATTCAAAGAAAGGCAAGCTTGACAAGAATCCAAATTAGGATACAAAGAATTTGAGTAGTCAACCATTCCAACTATTTCAGAGCAACCTGAAATCATGGTACATTGATCGTTGATAATCCCTATTCCTAATGCCATGGTACATATTCCAAAATTTACATTTGATAAATCTGTACATGGAGGTGCAAGATTTATCTGCATACAGTTTCCTTGACAATTCTCCAAACTTGATATTGCCAATGCATAATTTACAGAACCTACAATTGTTCCACAACCGCTAATTGGACTGCAAATGCCATTGATTAAACCATAACCCAAAATCATATCACACTCGCCGAAGTCAATTCCTGCTAGGTTAGTACAAGGGGCAGCATTTGTAATAATCCCAGCGCATTCACCTGGAGTCCAAGAAGTTACTCCGCCCGAATTTGTTGCAACACAATCATTACTGTATGTGACATTATTACAACCACATACAGGATCATATTGCGTAGTACAAAAGATATCAGGATTTATTAAAGAGGAATCTACACAAGTTATTATTTCACCGCAAGGATAGGGTAAAACGCAAATGTTATTATCATAGTTAAAAATTACAGATCCAATAAAGTTCGTAGGAAAAGGAGGTGAAAATAAACTGTTATTAACTTCGTAGAAGTACGTAGTTCCGCCGCTTTGCCCAAAAAATGACATAGTTCCAACTGCAACATTACTGCCTGTTTGATCCAATACTTGCGAAACATAGGGATAATTTATAAAATCATTAGAATTACCGGTGAAATTAACAGCAACTTGAAGAGTGCCAGTAGAGTCAAATGCAATGTTTTCGACACAAAATGATGAACAGGCAAAATTACTAGAGCATGGGCCATCCGTCCAAGCAGTTACACCTCCAGAATTTACTGCAATACAATCATTACTATATGTGACCCCATCACAACCACAAACTGGAGCATAAATCATGTTACATGGAGCAAGTGTATCAATAAGTGAGGGATCAACGCATTGAGAGAAACTAGCGCTTTTAAATGCAAAAATAATGAGAAGTGAAATCATTAACTTTTTCATAATCTTAAATTTTATAATCAAATATACAATTAATTAATTAATTAATACATTACATACCTGGTTTTTATACTTTTTATCTTTCTTAATTCTTTTTTTCGCAACGAAATATCTAGAAATTACCACCATTTATTTATTTATGATTAATACTATCTTTGTGAAAATTTTTTAATTCATGCGTGTTTATTTGGATAATGCAGCCACAACCCAAATTGCTCCTCAGGTAATTGATGTCATGTTGACTGTAATTAAAGATAATTTTGGAAATCCTTCTTCTACCCATTTTTTTGGTAGAAATGCGAAAGCGCTTATAGAAAATGCACGTCGTTCTGTAGCAAAACACATGAATTGCCTATCTTCTGAAATTATTTTCACCTCTGGTGGCACAGAAGCAGATAATATGGCGATACATGCTGCTGTAAATAATCTTGGAGTGAAGAGAATTATTACTTCGTCCATTGAGCACCATGCTGTAGGTCATACGATTGAATCTCTAACAAAAGAAAATTTAGTTGAAAGCGTTTTTGTTAAAATTGATTCAAAAGGGCATGTTAATCTTAATCATCTCGAAGAATTACTCCAAGAAAATATACCAACATTGGTTTCTTTAATGCATGCTAATAACGAAATTGCAACTTTACTTCCTTTGAAAAAAGTAGCCCAGTTGTGTCGAAAATACAAAGCATATTTCCATTCAGATACAGTTCAAACCATTGGTCATTATCCTATTGATCTTCAAGATTTAGATATTGATTTTATAGCTTGTTCAGCACATAAATTTCACGGACCAAAAGGAATAGGTTTTATCTATGTGAACAAGAAAACTAAGATTTCTCCGTTTGTTTGTGGAGGAGCTCAGGAACGCGGTTTGCGAGGAGGTACAGAAAATATAGTTGGAATTGTAGGATTAGCAAAAGCAATGGAATTAGCATATAAAGATTTGGAAGAACACCAAAATCACGTTCAAGCCCTAAAATCTCATATGATGGACGAATTGAAAATACTATTTCCAAGCGTTTTATTTCATGGAGAAACAGAAACTTCAAAATCACTTTACACGGTTTTAAATGTTTGTTTTCCAAAAACAGAAAAGGGTGGGATGCTTCTTTTTACACTTGATCTTAAAGGAGTAGCGGTTAGTGGAGGCAGCGCTTGTACCTCTGGAGCAAATAAGGGTTCACATGTATTAGAAGGAATAGGTGCAGATATAACTAGGCCAAATGCTCGCTTTTCTTTTTCTCATTACACAACAAAAGAAGAAATTGATTATACGCTCAAGCAAATTAAGAGTGTATTTGATGTAAATATTAGATAATCAATGACAAATAAAAGATTGAAAATTTTATCAATTTGTTCTTGGTATCCCAATGAATTTAATCCTACTCTCGGTAATTTTGTTAAGAAGCACGGAGAGGCTTCTTCTCGCCTTAATGATGTAGTTTGTCTGTCTGTTTTTCCGTCTTTAGTTGATAAAAAAATTCGTTTGATTGAAACACGAACGCGTGCATTCTCAGAAATTGTAGTTTATTATCCTAAAACAAAAAGCAAATTTAGAATTTGGAACCTCGTTCGAAATTTTTTCTCACACAGAAAAGCTTTCAAAAAAGGATACTTGACTGCCAAATCTATTATTGGAACACCTGACTTAATTCATTTAAATATTACTTATCCACTCGGAATTTGGGCTTTTTATTTACATTGGCGAAAAAACATTCCTTATGTTATTACTGAGAATGCAACAGGTTTGCATGTAGGAAGTGATCATGCGTATTCAAAACTTATTTTATTCGTCTGTAAGTTTATTCTCAAAAGAGCTAGCGTTTTACTGCCTGTTAGTGAAGATCTTAAAAAATACATGCAGCAACTGAGTCCAAAATCAAAGTTTTCTGTGATTTCTAATGTAGTGGATGAAGAAATTTTTAAGTACGAGGAAAAATCAAAAAATTCTAGTAAAAAAGTATTTATTCACATTTCAACTGGTTTAGATGTCCATAAGAACATCAGCGGAATTCTTTCTACAATTTCAAAAATTTCAAAGTATCGAAAGGACTTGGAACTTCAAATTATTTGCGATGGCGACATAGCTTATGCAAAGGAAAAAGTCAATTCACTAGAAATAAAGGATTGTGTTTCCTTTTATTCAACAATGTCAACCAAAGAAATTGCTTCTATGATTGAAAATAGTTCTGCCTTATTGTTATTCAGTAACTATGAAAATTTTCCTTGTGTAATTGCTGAATCCTTAATGATGGGAAAACCTGTGATCTCTACTGATGTAAATGGCATACCTGAACATGTAAATTCAAAAAATGGCATTCTTATTCCTAAAGGAGATGAAGCGCAACTTGAAAAAGCAATTTGTGATTTCTTAGATGATAAAATCACTTTTAATTCAAATGAAATTCATTCTTATGCGTTTAAACATTTTAGTTATCAAGAAGTTGGCAGGCAATTTGATGAACAGTATAGGATGGTTTTAAATTCTACAAAATAAGAAATGCTCAAAGCAATATTCGGGAATTTTAGTGTACGTTTCTTATCGGCAATTTTTAATTTATTGATTGCAATTTTAGTTTCTCAGTATTTGGGAGCCGAAGGAAAAGGAAATCAGAGTATTATTCTCGCTACGATCACCCTAATTTTACTTTTTCACAACATAATTAGTGGATCAGCAATAGTCTATCTTGCATCTCGCTTAAATGCTCGAAAATTAATAATTGTTTCCTACTCTTGGACTATCCTTATTTCGATCATCACTTTTTTTATCTTAAAAAAAACTGCCTATTTTAATTCAGATTATTGTCTTGCAATTACTTTCTTGAGCGCACTAAATTCCTTTTTTTCAATTAATTCATCTTTGTTAATTGGTCGAGAAAAAATAAATAAAAGTAATACGCTAAATTTCTTAGTTCCCTTTCTCACGCTAAGTTTTCTTTTTGTTCAGTTTTATTTTTTAGAAAATAGGAATATAGGAGTTTACTTTTCCGCTTTGTTTTTTTCTTATCTTATTGTTTTTAGTTATAGTATTTATTTGATAAAGTCTGATTTCATTGAAAAGGATACTGCTAATTCTAAATTTCAAACTACCTTCAAGTCACTTTTTTATTTCGGCTTTCAAAATCAATTAGCGCATGTATTTCAGTTACTTAGCTTCAGAATCAGTTTTTTTGTAATAGAATCTTATCAAGGAAAGGAAGCAGTTGGAATTTATTCAAATGCGCTATCTATCGTTGAAGCTATTTGGATGATAACGAGCAGTATTTGTTTGTATCAATATTCAAAAATAGCGAATTCAGATGATAAGGATAGTTCCTTACGCTTAACAGAAAAATTAATGAAATTGGGTTTATTTTTATCTTTTATAGTTATTTGTGTTGTTGTAGCAATTCCCTCGGATTTTTATACTTGGCTTTTTGGAGAAGAATTTTCAGGTTTAAAATCGTTAATTTTAATCTTACTTCCAGGAGTTTGGATTTACAATTATTATTTAATTATTGGTCATTATTTTTCGGGTACAGGAAGATATCTCATTAATGCGTTTGCTTCCTCAATCGGCCTAATTGTAACACTTTTTTTGATTTTTTATCTAGTCTCAAAGTTTGGAGTTATGGGATCAGCACTTACGCTTCTAGCTGCTTATTTTTTAACTTCATTAAGTGCACTTATAATTTTTATTCGTCATGGAGGAAAATTTGTAATTTTCCCAACAATTACAGAGATTCGAAATTTTATTTCTCTTGCTAAGAATTCCAAATGAAGAAATTAAAAAAAGCGTTAAAAGCATTTTTGGCAATCACAAAAAAACCTCATTTATTAAATGCAGTATTGAATAGCGAGGATTTAAAGTCGCAAGAATTTAAGGATCTTTTCCCAAATGTAAATGAGAAAAAACAAGTGCCATTTTCAACTTTTATTCGAGAAAACAATGAGATACAAATTTCACCTTATTCTTTTTTAAGTGGTTCGTCTCTTATTTCAGATTTCGCATTGTTGCAATTACTATGTAAAAAAATTGAAGCTGAAGATTATTTCGAAATAGGAACTTGGCGTGGTGAAAGTGTTGCGAATGTGGCCCCGTATGTCAAAAATTGTTTCACTTTAAATTTAAGTGATCAAGAAATGTTAAAAAAAGAGCTTAGCAAAGAATATGTTGAGATGCATCGTTTTTTCTCTAAAAATATCCCTAATGTTTTGCATCTTTTTGGTGACTCACAAAATTTCAACTATGCGGGTTTAAATAAAAAATTCGATTTGATTTTTATTGATGGTGACCATCACACTAATTCTGTAAGAAAAGATACTGAGCTTCTTTTTCCTTACTTAAAAAATGAAAAGTCTGTACTTGTTTGGCATGATGCAAAATTGGATACTGAATCATGTAGATACGAGGTTTTATTGGGAATATACCAAGCAATGCCAGAGGAAACTCATAAACATATTTATCTAGTAGAAAATACCCTGTGTGCAATTTATTGGCCTTTTGACTTAGCTTTTTCTATGTTAGTTAAAAATACTTTTCCAGAAAATACATTTGATATTCAGTTAAGAATAAAAAAGTAAAAATTACCTAAAGCTAAATTTGCGTTGCAAAAGATAGCTTATTAGGACAACAGTACAAGAAGAGATAACATTTGCTATTGATGGAAAAAAAGAAAAGGATTCAACAAATACTTTTAACAGTATCCAGTTTGTAAATCCAGTAATTGCTGCACTTGTAGCATAACGAAATAACTGGGTAGTTCCTTTCAATTCACTTTTTGTAAAAACAACATATTTTAAAAGTGTAAATCCGATTGAGAATGAAATAACAAAACAAAGAAAAGCACTCATTGTATGCGCAGAGAAAGTATAATTTAATATCGGTAAAACCCAATTTTGTTTAGCAAAGAGGTATTGAAAAAAAATAAAAAATAAAAACCAGCTTAAAACTAAGTTTGTTCCACCACAAAAAGCGTAATAATAAGTTGTGCGATCAAAAAATCGCGCAAATATGGGGAAGAATAAATCCATGAATCGATGGATTGCTTTAACTACTTGCATCTAATTCTATTTGATAAGAGGTATGACGGCGGATATTTAAGACTTCTCCATCTTCAAATATTAAATACTGTCCTTTAATTCCCACAAGGGTCTTGTTAATTTCAGCAGTTTTATCAAAAGTTAAAGTTGTTACTTTTTCGGGATATTCGAGCACCGGATAATTAAAAGAATGAATGGTATCGTCTTCTGCCCAATAATTGCCGAGGTCGCTTGGAAGTATTTCTTGGACACGCCATTTTTCATTTTCTAAATCAATTGTTTTGTCTTGGATGTTGCACAACATGCTTTGCCAATTTGTTTTATCCGCAAAATGATCTTTCAAAGCAACTTCAATTACTCCTGCC
>SYKJ01000177.1 GCA_005798205.1 Bacteroidota bacterium
AATTCATTGGCTTTTTTTACCGGCGTTGAACCAATAATTTTCCGATTTACCAAACTTGGTTCAGCGTCTGCACTGTATAAAAAAGGTAAATTTCCATTTTTCTTATTCTTGGCTTCAAAATCATTAATCCAGGTTGTAAATTCTTCTTTCGTTCCATTTAACATCAGAACACCTCCGATTACTCTGTCTTTTATGTGTTGATCGATTGTTTCTTTTTTTTGCCCTAAGCGTCCAACTGCAGGCATAATTAACTGTGCAACAATACTTGTATCGTCCATAGCTTTAAAAATTCTGTCCACTTCCTTGTCTAGATCACTATTGACTGCTAAGTAATCTTTTAATTGAAATTTAATATTTGTAGCTGCTTGAGAATTCGATGGTGGATTTTCCAACTTATTTGTTTCTTGGGCACACCCTTGAAAAATAGAAACTGTATAAAGAAGAAAAATTTTTAAATAATTCATGATAAAGTTTTTTTCTAAAATTAACCTTTATATTACTTCGGATAATTAAAAATATGTAGTTTTATTAAGTAGTTAACTGTCAATAACTTTTTTTTAACAAAAAGCAACCTTAAATAATTTAGTTTCGTCTTCAATAAAATATCTAAAACTTTATTAAACTCAATCTTATGAAAAATATACTTACTATCATTATCTGTTTTTTGTCTTATAGCATATTAAGTCAAAATCTTCCATCAATGTACATTGCAAACTCAACAATTTGGGGAGGTTGTGATTCTACAGTGAATGCCTCAATTTTTATTGGCTCTGTTAATGCCTCAAACAATTCAGAATTAGACTTAGTGATTTCACAAAACCAATCTACAACTCCAAATTTTGATATTGTTCTTTCGATTAATTGGGGTGATGGCACAACTAGCACGCATCAAGGATCTGGTAATTTCGCGAATATTGGTCAAACCGTGATGATGAATCCTGAAATAAACCACACCTATCAGAACCATGTCGCTTATCAAATTTTAATATCTTACACTGGTACTAACGCCAGTTCACCTAGCGGAACCTTAACATATACCTATAATTATGATTGCGGTTTAAATAATTCATATTTATATGCATCTGCAAATGTTGATTGCGATCAAAATGGGCAAGTTGATTATACTTTAAATGATAGTATTCCAATAATTATAACTACCCCAAACGGATTGAGCGTTAGCACAACAATTTATAATGGTCAAGCTCAATTTTCGATACCACCAACTATATCTGGAAGTCAATTAACTTATACCATCGATTCTTCTTGGTTAGCAGAAAATAATTACGCTGTATCGGGTTCTCCTTTAATTATTTCAACTAATCCCAGCGGTATTTATCAAGCGGTATTTAATTTAATTTGTACTGGAGTTCCTGATTGTAGCACAACTACAACATCGATTGTGCAGGGCTACTTAAGTGGTTCTTTAACTACATTAGTATATTCCACTTCAACCCCAAATCAAATTGCTACTTATTCATGGTCTATATCGAGTTTTGATGTCTTTGGAAATGAAATAGGAACTCCTCTATTTTCAACTCAAGCAAATGCTTATTTAACAAATAATCCTGAGGTTAATTCAGTCCAAGCTTGTTTAACAGCCGTATTTAATAATGGTTGTATCGATACTATATGTGAAACTTTTAGTCTTGACAATTGCATAAGTGGCATTCTATTTTGTGATGCCAATGGCAACAATATTTTAGATAGTACTGAAAATACAATTTCAAATGCTGCAATTCAAATTCAAGCTGGTAGTGCTACCCAAACTATATATAGTGATATAAATGGTTATTATTCATATACCTACTCTTCTAATTCACCAATCATCCTATCTCTAAATCAAAATTGGCTTTCTACTTTAGGTTATAGTTCAAATTTTAATGTAATAACACTTTTAAGTCAAAATTGTGACTCCAATCAAACTTTTAACATTGCAATTAACTGCGGAAATAGCACTCCTTCAACATATTGTTTAGGTGGCGTTGTATTTTGTGATGGAAACGGAAATGGACAATTCGACAGCAATGAGTTACCATTAAGCAATGCACCAATTGTTATTTACGGATCAACTTCTGCAGTTGGTTCAGGAGTAAACATAACTGTATATTCAGATTCAAATGGTGTGTTTCAATATTGCGGTCCAATTTCAAATACACAACCAGGTACAAATAATGTTGTAATTGCATCCATATTACAATCATGGTTGCTTGCTAATGGATATTCTATGAATTCCACTTACATCCCAATTTATGTTTCTACAACACCAAATGTAAATACTGCATTATTTCCAGTAAATTGTGGAGGCACGTCAAATGTTTGTGCTGATTTATGGACGACAGTTACTCCGTGGATTGGATACTATCAAGGGACTGTTGCAACAGTAAAATTAAATTGGGGAAATTATGGCCCTGGAATTCCTGGTGGATATACCTTAACAATGACTTATCCTGCTGGCGTAACAGTTAATACATCTAGTATTCAAAATACAGGATACACGATATCAGGAAATACAATCACTTGGAATTTAAACTCAGGATTGTCATTCTTCACAATGTTTGATAATATTACCTTTAATGTTCCAATCGGTTTACCATCTGGAACACCGCATTACTTTACTTCAACAATTACACCAAATGGAACTTTAACAGATTGTTCCACCCTCAATAACGACGGGTCTTTATTACAAATCTTAGGGAATAGTTATGATCCTAACGATAAACTTGTCGCTAGACCAGAAGAAACACAACAGATGTTTCCTGCCGACTTAAGCTTTCTTAATGCCGATGTAGTCGAAAAATTAAATTATACTATTCGCTTCCAAAATACTGGAACTGCTCCAGCACAAAATATTTACATAATAGATACGCTGAGTGCAAATCTTGATTGGACAAGTTTCAGTTTAATTGAATCATCACATCCAATGCAGGTGATTAGTTTAGGAAATGGTATTCTTAGATTTGAATTTTCTCAAATTTGGTTACCAGATTCTACAACAAATGAAGAAGAAAGCCACGGTCATTTTGTTTATAGTATAAATGAGATTGCAAGTATTCAACCGGGACAAGATGCAATTGAAAATACAGCTTACATATTTTTTGACTGGAATGAACCAATTGTAACAAATACAACTTTCAATATAAACATGATTGAGGGCAGTCTAGAAGAAGAAAATACAACAAACTTTAAAATCTTCCCAAATCCTGCTGTTACAGAATTAAACATTCTTACAGATGGTTCGTTTTCTTATCAAATTTCAGATATGTCGGGTAGAGTTGTTCTAAAAGGCGAGGCGAATGAAGTTGCGAACTTGTCTATTTTAGAATTAAATTCAGGAATGTATTCCATCTCATGCTTTACACAAAATGAGATAAAAACGCTACGATTTATGAAACAATAATCGTATAATAAAATCAAAGATTAAAAGCGACTTCGGTCGCTTTTTTTATTTAATATATAATTAGCCTCCCTTTTTTTTTGTTTGGCTGTATCCTTCTTTAATAAGTAGATCGAAAACCTTTTCTTTCAAAGAACCTTGAATTAAAATTTCCTTATCTTTTACGGAACCGCCAACGCCGCATTTTCCTTTTAGAAACTTTCCTAAAGCAAGTAAGTCACTTTCTGCGCCGACAAAACCCTCAACAAGCGTTACTTCTTTTCCGCCTCTTTGCTTGCGATCAATAGAGACATATAATTTTTGTTGATTTGATTCAATTGTTTCTTCCTTAAATTTTTCCTCTATTTGAAATTGAAAATTTGGATTTGTAGAATAAACAACATTAACGAATTTTTTATTTTTCTTAGACATGTAGCGAAAATTAATATTTAAAAATAGAATTTGTTAAGGGAAATAAATTTATAAGCTCATTTTTTTTCGTATCTTAAGTAAATGGAACAACAAGGAATAAAATTCTGGGCAGAGGATGATCGTCCAAGAGAGAAACTAATTATGAAAGGAAAAGCAGCGCTCTCAGATACAGAATTATTAGCAATATTAATAGGTTCAGGAACGCGAAAAAAATGTGCTGTTAGTTTAGCAAAAGAAATATTAAGCGTTTATAACAATAACTTACTTCTATTTTCAAAAGTGCAATTAGCAGAATTACTTAAATTCAATGGAATTGGTGAAGCAAAGGCAATAACAATTTTAGCAGCCTTAGAAATTGGAAGAAGAAGGCAGGGTGCTGAGCCGCAAAAACAAATTAAAGTCAGAAACTCAAACTCAGTTTACCAACATTTAAAGCCTTTTCTTTCAGATTTATTTCACGAAGAATTTTATGCGATATACCTCAATAATGCAAATGAAGTGTTACAAACTAAGCAAATTTCAATCGGCGGAATGACAGGTACAGTTGCCGATGGAAGAATCATTTTTCGTTATGCTTTGGAATATAAGGCTACAGGGATAATTCTGAGTCATAATCATCCAAGTGGAAAGTGTGCTCCAAGTCAAACTGATATTTCACTGACAAAATCTATTGGAGAATTTGGAAAATGTATCGATCTTAAGCTACTTGATCACCTTATTTTCACGGATAATGGTTATTTTAGCTTCGCCGATGAGGGCTTACTCATAAATTAAGATGAAAAAAATCATTACTGTTATTGGCGCAAGACCGCAAATTATAAAATCTGCTGCTATCAGTCGAGCAATTAAAAACAATTTTTCAGATAAAATTCAAGAAATAATAGTTCACACTGGGCAGCATTATGATGAGAATATGTCTCAGTTATTTTTTGATGAATTAGAAATGCCGATTCCAAATTACAATCTCGCTATTGGAAGTGGAACGCATGCAACACAAACAGCAAAAATGCTTGAAGGCTTAGAAACTATTTACTTACAAGAAAAGCCAGATGCAGTATTAGTTTACGGTGACACAAACTCAACTTTAGCAGGAGCATTAGCAGCCTCCAAAATACACATTCCAGTTATTCATGTAGAAGCTGGATTGCGAAGTTTTAATAAAGCAATGCCAGAGGAAATTAACCGTATTTCGTGTGACCACATGTCTACTTTGCTCTTCACTCCATCAAAGGAGGGCCATCGAAATTTACTGAACGAAGGATTTAAAAATAATGAGCATCTAAAAGCAAGTATTGATCAAGCCAAAATTTATTTGTGTGGAGATATTATGTACGATAATAGTCTTTATTTCTCAGAAGTATCAGAACATAAATCAAAAATTTTAAAGGAATTAGAAATTGCAAAAAATGAATTTATTTTGTGCACAATTCATAGAGATTCAAATACAGATGATAAATTAAATCTAAGTTCCATTTTTAGGGCATTACTAAGTATTGAAAAAACAAACAACTTAACAATCGTTTTACCACTGCATCCAAGAACTAAGCAAAAGATGAATTTAAACCTCGGTGAAGATTTATTATCAGAAATTCGTCAAAATAAAAATTTCAAAATCATTTCGCCAGTAGGATTTCTAGATATTATTAGTCTTGAAAAAAATGCGCGACTAATTATAACTGACAGTGGTGGCATTCAAAAAGAAGCTTTTTTCTTTAAGAAACCTTGCGTTAT
>SYKJ01000178.1 GCA_005798205.1 Bacteroidota bacterium
AAATTCAAGATATTTTTCAGTACGATGACGCTGAAACATGGTTTATGTGTAAAGTAAGCTATGATAACATTGATGAAGATACCGATAAGAAAAAAACACTTACACAAAAGTTCCTAGTTTCTGCAAAAACTGTTAAAGAATCCTACGAGAGAATAGAGGAGAGCTTGGCTACATTAATGGTTGATTTTCAAATAACTTCGATTATTGCATCTCCAATTGTTGAGATTTTTCCATACAAAGAGGAGGAAGTTGCACTGCCAAGTCAAAAGAAAAAAAATACTGAGGAAGAGGATAATCCAAAATCAATAGGTGCAATTTTTAGTGCTTCAGGATCTGATTTGAACGATTTGAACGAATCAGGAGAAACAATTGAAGAGGAAGAAAGTGAAATTTCAGATGAATTTTCCGATAAAGAAGACTAAAAATGAATTGGATTCAAAAATTACGTGACTCTCACAAAGATTTCGACAAGGGCGAACTTGCTGCAAATTTTGGAGAAAATCCTTTTGATGAATTTATCAAATGGTTTGATGAAGCAAGTATAAAAAAAGAACTCGAGCCAAATGCTTGCTCAGTTTCAACTGTTTCGCCAGATTCTTTAGAAGTAAGCTCTCGGATTGTTTATTTGAAGGAACTGAAGGATTTCAAGTTTATTTTTTATACAAATTATAGCAGTCAGAAAGGTTTTGATCTTGAAAAAAATCCAAAAGCTGCACTTTTATTTTTTTGGCCGGGTTTAGAGCGTCAAATTAGAATTCAGGGATTGGTGGAAAAGGTTTCAGATTTGGAGAGTGATACTTACTTTGAAAGTCGGCCAAGAGAAAGTCAATTGTCTGCATGGGCTTCCCATCAATCAGAAAAACTTAGTAATCGTGAGGAATTGGTTTTACGCTTGGAAGCATTAAACACAAAATATCCTGAAAAAGTTCCTCGTCCTCCGCACTGGGGAGGTTATGCATTAAGTCCAAATCTTATTGAATTCTGGCAAGGTCGTCCGTCTCGTTTACACGACCGTTGTTGTTTTGAATTAATTGATAATAAATGGATAAATTACCGAAAAAATCCTTAATGAATTCAATCGAACCAAGTTGTCATGTGTTAAAAAATGGTGTTCGTGTTGTCTACTTGCATGTTACAAAGCAAGTTGCTCACCTCGGATATTTTTTTGCTGCAGGATCTCGTTTTGAGCAAAAAGATGAGGTGGGCTTAGCGCATTTTCTTGAACATTGTGTTTTTAAAGGAACAACTACAAAAAAAGCAATATCAGTTCTCTCTTGCATTGACGCTGTTGGTGGTGAACTTAATGCATACACTGCAAAAGAAGAATTGTGTTTGTATGCTTCATTCTCAAAGGAACATACAGCAAAAGCAATTAATTTATTGTCAGATATTTCAATCCATTCTACTTTTCCTGAGAAAGAACTTGAAAAAGAAAAAGAGGTAATTCTAGATGAATTAAATTCTTATTTAGATAGCCCTTCCGATAAAATATTTGATGATTTTGAAGCTGAATTATTTAAAAATCATCCCTTAGGAAACAATATTCTTGGAACCAAAGAAAGTGTTGAGCTTTTTACAAAAGAACACCTGAGCGACTTCGTATCTAATTATTTCACTGCTGATAATTTAGTAGTTTCCTATGTCGGTAATTTAAGTTATCCGAAACTTGAAAAATTACTTTTGACTTCCCTACAAGGTATTCCGCTTACAGGTAAAAGAAAAAAAACCATTGATTTCAAAAACTATGTTCCCTTTAAAAAAATAAGCCGCGAAGCAAATTACCAAGCGCACGCTGTTTTGGGAGGTTTAGCGCCAAGCTATAAAAGTAGTGAGAGAATCGGAATGTCGTTAATCATTAATATTTTAGGAGGACCAGCGCTTAACTCGCGTTTAAATTTATCTGTCCGAGAAAAATACGGTTTGGCTTATAGTGTTGAAGCGAGTTACAATACATTTTCGGACACCGGTTTCTGGCAGATTTATGTTGGCTCGGAGGCTAAAAATATGAAAAAAGCAATTGAACTTATTTACAAGGAATTGAGTGTTTTTCAAACTAAGGAACTTTCCTCATCGCAATTGCAACGTGCAAAAGAACAATTTAAAGGACATTTAGCACTTGGAATGGATTCTAATTCTGGACTTATGCAAGGACTAGGAAAGAGTTTATTAGCTTTTAATCACATTGATACCCTTGCAGAAATCCATCAGGCAATTGATAAGATTACGAGCACCCAATTATTTGAAATAGCAAAAAAATATTTCAAAAAGGACCAAGTTTCTGAATTGATTTTTGATGTCGCGGAAGCTTAGTGGACATAAATTTTTAGGTTTATCCTATTAATTTCCTTAGCAGTTTATGGGATAATTTAAAAAACAATAAAAAATCGGGTAATTTATTCTGTTTATCCTAATTGAAAATTAATTGGAACTCGACATCTTGTTCTAGCTTTTTTACCTTTTGCCTCTCCTGGAGTCCATTTTGGCATCGCTCTTACAATCCTTTTTGCCTCAGCGTCGATGTCCTTGCTTACACCCGCCGGCGTCCGCCCCGTTCTGGACATCGTCGAGGAAGGCTTCGGCGCGCGCCAAGGCTGCAGCGCGACCCACAAAGGGGGGTTCGAAGCGCTCGCCAAGGACGGCCGCCAAGTGCCGC
>SYKJ01000179.1 GCA_005798205.1 Bacteroidota bacterium
AATGGAACTTTTGCTATTTCAATTTTAAAAAGTTTGCGATTTACAAGTGCCTTTGAAAGTATTGATAAAACTTCGTCTGAACAATTCTGCCACTCTTTTATCGCTCCTAAAATATCGTAATCGTCAAGTTGGGCAAAATAATCTAAAACTTTTGGGTTTTGCTCAAAATCTACTTGTTTAACATCATTCTCAAGAAAAAATTGTAAGGCTGAACTTGCAAAAATAGTTTCTCCATTTTTAACCAATTCTTTTGCTCTTCTCAAAGTGTAAATGAGCATATATTCAGCTGCAACTACTGTTTTGTGTAAATAAACTTGCCAGTACATTAGTCTTCGAGCTACGATAAATTTTTCAATGGAATAAATTCCTTTTTCTTCAAGCACTAAATTTCCATTCTGTACATTAAGCATTTCAATTAAGCGCTCACTGCCAATTATCCCCTCGCTTACACCAGAATAAAAACTATCGCGATTTAAGTAATCCAAGCGATCCATATCCAACTGACTTGAAACTAATTGGTGCAAAAAGGGTTTGTTGTATTTGTTTTGAAAAATTTGTAGCGCTGTATTTAAATCTTTTCCAAATTCCGCACTCAAACGATCTATAAAATAAGCAGATATTTTTTCGTGACTAACGCCACAAACGATGTCGTATTCCAAAGCATGACTGAAGGGGCCATGACCGATATCATGAAGTAAAATCGCTAAATAAACAGCTCTTTCTTCTTCTGTAGAAATTTCATGTCCTTTTCTGCGTATCGTTGAAACCGCTTGCGACATTAAATGCATGGCGCCTAAAACGTGGTGAAAACGCGAGTGTATTGCTCCTGGATATACAAGATGACTCAAGCCCAATTGCATGATCCGCCGAAGGCGTTGCATGAAAGGATGTTCTATGACATCAAAAATAATTTCGTCGGGAATGGAAATAAAACCATATACAGGGTCGTTTATAATTTTCTTCTTGTTATTTCGATTTAAGTTCGGTCGCAATTGAGTAACTTTAGAATAATTATTCAAAGCTATTAAAAATAAGGCAAATGCACGGTAAAATTCTTTGGGCAGATGATGAAATTGAGTTATTAAAGCCCCATATTCTATTTTTAGAGAATAAAGGTTACTCAGTTGACGCTATAACAAATGGTTCTGATGCCATTGATAAATGCTATGAAACAACCTACGATATTGTTTTCTTGGATGAGAATATGCCTGGACTTTCGGGTATTGAAACTTTATCTCAAATAAAAGAAGCTTTTCCGCTTGTGCCTGTTGTGATGATTACAAAAAGTGAGGAGGAACACATAATGGAAGAGGCGATTGGAAGCAAAATTGCAGATTACCTCATCAAACCTGTAAATCCGAATCAAATTTTATTGAGCATCAAAAAAATTCTGGAAAAGAGTAAATTGGTTTCTCAAAAAACAAACTCCAATTACCAACAAGAATTTAGGCAACTTGGAATGCTACTTAATAAAAGATTGGATGCCGATGAATGGAAAGAAATTTATGCAAAACTCGTTTTTTGGGAATTAGAACTAGATACTATTGAGGAAACGGGCATGCGCGAAATTTTGGAAATGCAAAAAAAAGAAGCGAACAAACTTTTTTCAGATTTTATTGAAGATAATTACCTCGATTGGCTCAACGGAACAGAAGAAGCTCCCTTGATGATTCAAAATGTGATAAAGAATAAAATTGCTCCGAAAATTGGAAAAGAAAAATTAGCTGTTTTACTAATTGACAATTTGCGCTTCGATCAATGGAAAATGATTGAGCCAATTTTTTCAAAGTATTTTGTAAAAGAGGAGGAAGAAATTGTCTTCTCTATTCTCCCAACGGCAACGCACTATGCGAGAAATGCCTTTTTCTCTGGACTTCTTCCATCGGAAATTGAAAAACGCTTTCCTCAGTATTGGAAAAATGAAGATGACGAAGGTGGAAAAAATATGCATGAACAAGAACTCCTTGATGCTAATTTGAAGCGTTTGGGGAAAAATGTAAAGTGGAGCTACAACAAAATAACAAAAGTAGAAGCAGGAAAAAAATTAAGCGAGCAATTCCATTTGATTAAAGACAATGATGTGAATTTCATTGTTTACAATTTCGTAGACATGCTTTCTCATGCACGAACAGAAATGGAAATTATTCGGGAATTGGCGCAAGATGAGGCGGCTTATCGCTCTATTACTGTTTCTTGGCTAGAACATTCTCCACTTTTAGATATCATAAAAAAAATTGCTGAAGCTGGAATAAAATTGCTAATTACAAGTGACCACGGCACCATAAAAGTAAATAACCCGGTTCGTATTGTTGGAGAGAAAAGCACAAATACAAACCTGCGCTATAAAGCTGGAAGAGGCTTAAATTACAACCAAAAAGAGGTGTTTTGTGTTAAAAATCCACAAGATGCTTTTTTACCTAAATTAAAAATGTCCTCAGAATTTGTGTTCGCAAAAGGGCAAGATTTTTTTGTTTATCCAAACAATTACAATCATTTTGTGAATTATTATGAAAATACATTTCAGCACGGTGGCATTTCATTAGAGGAACTTTTAATTCCTTATATCGACCTCAAAGCACGTTAAGAAAACTTAACTTTTTAAAAACTCTTTTCTGTTTAGAACGTTTCAAAATAAGGGATTGTGTAACTTTGTACTTGTAAATGTCTGAAACACCAAAAAAACCATTTAATGTCCGCGAAATTCGTGCGGAATTTCCTGCCTTAAAACAAGAAATTTACGGTAAAAATTTAATCTATTTTGATAATGGAGCTACCTCCCAAAAACCTCAAATAGTTTTAAATGCAATCAATAAATTCTATTCAAAGGAAAATGCAAACATCCATCGTGGTGTTCATTTTCTTAGCCAAAAGGCAACAACAGAATTTGAAATTGCACGAAAGCGAATACAAAAGTACCTGAATGCTCATAAATCTGAGGAAATTATCTTTACAAAGGGGGCGACAGATGGAATTAATTTGGTGGCAAATTCTTTTGGTGAACTTTTAACAGCCGGAGATGAAATTTTGATTACTGCTATGGAACATCATTCCAATATCGTTCCCTGGCAAATGCTCTGCGAAAGAAAAGGTTTGATTCTTCGCGTTGCGCCAATTAATACAAAAGGAGAATTGATTATTGAAGAATTTGATAAATTACTCTCTAAAAAAACAAAATTATTGTCTATTATCCATATCTCAAATACACTTGGCACAATCAATCCAGTAAAAGAACTCACACAAAAAGCGCATGCTGTGGGGGCAAAAGTATTACTCGATGGTGCACAAAGTATCCAACATACAAAAATTGATGTGAAAGATTTAGATTGTGATTTCTATGTCTTTTCTAGCCATAAAGTTTTTGGTCCGACAGGAATTGGAGTCTTGTATGGCAAAGAAGATTTATTAGACCGAATGCCACCTTATCAAGGTGGCGGAGATATGATTTCTCGTGTTACTTTTGAACGCACTACATACAATGAATTACCCTTTAAATTTGAAGCTGGCACGCCACACATTGCCGGTGGAATTTGTCTTGGTACTGCATTTGAATTCCTGGATTCAATTGATCTTGAAGGAGCTGAAAAACACGAAAAAGAGATAACAAAATATGCGGAGCATCTGTTGGATACTTTTGAAGGATTGAATATCATTGGTGAGTCTAAAAACAAGTCGAGTGTTATCTCATTTACAGTAGACGGCATTCACCCCTTTGACATTGGAACTTTGTTGGATAAACAAGGAATTGCAGTTCGCACCGGTCACCATTGCACGCAACCCTTAATGGACTTTTACAAAATTCCAGGTACAACGCGCGCATCATTTGCATTCTATAATACGAAAGAAGAAATAGACACTTTTGTTGAGGCCGTAGAAAAAAGCATAAACATGTTGAAATAATGACGCTACAAAACATCCAAGAAAAACAAGATGAAATAGTTGCAGAATTTGATGTTTTTTCAGATTGGATGGAAAAATATGAATACTTAATAGATCTTGGAAAAGACTTGCCATTGATAAAAGCTGAATTTAAAACAGATGAACGATTAATTGAAGGATGTCAATCTCGTGTTTGGCTAAATGCAGCCTGCGAGGAAGGGAAAATGCAATTTACAGCCGATTCTGAAGCAATAATTACAAAAGGAATTATAGGTTTGTTAATCCGTGTCTTGAACGACGAAAAACCAGAAACTATTATCCAAACTGAATTAAAATTTATCACAGAAATAGGACTTCAAGAACACCTTTCTCCAACTCGCGCAAACGGCTTAAATGGAATGATAAAAAAAATGAAAATTGAAGCACTTAAATACATCCAAAAATAAAATGGAAGAGTTAGAAAATAAAATTGTCAGCATGCTTAAAACAATTTATGATCCAGAAATTCCTGTGGATGTTTATGAATTGGGCTTAATCTACGAGGTAAAAATTGACAAAGAGGGAAATGTTGAAATTGAGATGACCTTAACTTCTCCAAATTGTCCAGTTGCGGAAAGTATGCCAAAAGAGGTAGAAGATAAAGTTGCGACTGTGGAAGGAGTGCTTAGTTCAAAAGTGAATATTGTATTTGATCCAGCCTGGGACAAAGACATGATGAGTGAGGAGGCAAAATTAGAATTGGGATTTCTCTAGCTTACTTTTTTCTTAAAGTAAAGCGCTTGAGTTTATAATTTGGATAATCATAAAACTCAATGATTAAATTACCTTTTGTAAGTTCTATTATCCGAAATTTATCCGAGGTTCCTCCCAAACCGCTCGGAAACACCTCTAATTCCTCTGAATTATTCAATGAAAAAGGAGCGGAATTGTATTTTAATGTGTCGTAAATAATAGTAGGAAGTTCCGATAAATTCTCATAAGAAAAAGCAAGCAAAGCGCTACAAACTTTCGCTTCTGAATCAATTTCCATGGTGCCAGACACTGAACTTGTATAAAACGAAAATCCCTCCCCGTCTTCAATGCGAGTATTGGTAATTTCCCATACTCCATTTAGTTTTTTTAGCGTACTTTTTTCTTTTGAGCAAGAACTGATTAAAAAGAGTGAAAAAATGAAAATTACGCGAATCATAGCACAGTTTGAATCATCGCAAGCATTCCTGTTTTTAAACATTCTGAATCGACATCAAACTTGGGATGATGTACGCTATAAATAATGCCCTTTTCTTTATTCCCAACTCCCAAACGAAAGAAACAAACAGGAATCGTTTGACTGTAAAATGAGAAATCTTCTGAAGTCATTCGTAAGGCTAAACCTTCTGTATTTTCCTCGCCGAAAAAAGATTGAAATTTTAATTTTAATTTATCAGTAAGTTGAGCGTCATTCTTTAAAAAAGGATAACCTTTTGAAATCAATAAATTGATCTTTCCCTTGTATTTTTTGGATATATTTTCTGCTAAATCAATTAAAATTTGTGCCGCCTTCTCTCTCCAGGCCTCATCCATGGTGCGAAAAGTACCTTTTAATTCAGCTCTTTCAGGAACGACATTCGTGGCGCCGAGTGCTTCAAATTTTCCAAAATTAAGAACACATGGAACATCTTTGGGGCAATTAGCTTTGATAAGTTGTTGTGCTTCTATTATAAACTCAGAGCCAATTATAATGGGATTTACGCATTTCTCTGGCATTGCTGCGTGTCCTCCAATACCAATAATCGTTATGTGCAATTCATCACAAGAAGCCATATTTAAACCAGGACGAAGTGCTAATTTACCAACTTCAATATCAGGAAATACATGCAATGCATACATTTCCTTAACTCTTGGATTTTCCAAAACTCCAGCTTCAATAAGTAAACTTGCACCACCAGGATTTTTTTCCTCGCCAGGTTGAAAAATCAGTTTAACAGGATGGGCTAATTGCTCTTTTAATTCAAAAAGGATTTCTGCTGTGCCGAGTAAAATTGAAGTATGGACATCGTGACCACAGGCATGCATTACACCAGCAACTTTAGATTTGTATGAATGCTCATTTTGTTCTTGAATAGGAAGCGCATCTAAATCTGCACGCAACCCAATACAATCTTGATTTTCTGAATGTTTTGAAGAACGAATTATTCCGATAACACCAGTGCCTGCAACTCCTTTTTCGTGTGGTATTCCAATTTCTGCTAATTTTTGAGAAACAAATTCCATTGTAGCATATTCTTGATAAGAAAGCTCAGGATGTTGGTGTAAATATTCGCGGTATCCCTTTATTTTTGAAAAAATAGCAGCGACTTTAGACCTTAATATTTCTTTAAGTTCAGGATTCATTTGAGGAAAGGGAAGAATAACCAGATAAAATTAAACGGAAAGAAATGTAGGCCATTAGAATTCCAAAAAGTAATTGTACAAGACCAGGAGCTATTTTTAAGGATAATTTTGAACCAACAAATGCTCCAATTAGAAATGTAAAAGCAATAACAAGACCATATTCCCATTTAACATTCCCACTCTTCCAATAATTAATAACTGCAAAAGAGACAACAGGAAGCATCAGCACAAATAAACTCGTTCCCTGAGCTTGATGTTGCGTCAAACCCATAAAGAAAACAAGAGCAGGAACAATGATGATACCGCCACCCACTCCAACAAAACCACTCAATATTCCCGCAAAAATACCAATGGATGCTAAAATAATAATGGTTTGAAGTGTCATAAAAAATATTTTACCAAAGGTATAAATGATTTTTAATATTTATCGTTTTCAAAAATTGAAAGAACTAATCTACCATTAAATTACAGCCACGTAAATCAGCTTGTTCCATTCTGCCCTCCAAAATAAAACCGCCAGGCACATTTCTCCCTAAATCTTGAGTAGCGATGAAACTACAACTATTTATATTGGCTAAGTCGATAACATTAAGTGCTCCTTTCCCATCGCCATCGATAAGTGTTAAAGGATCGTATATTTCACGAAAAAGGACTTTCATCCACGGGGGACAAGAAAAAATTCCATTTTGAGTGCTGTAAGCCTGAGAGAGCA
>SYKJ01000180.1 GCA_005798205.1 Bacteroidota bacterium
CGTTTCCACAGCACCTTTAAAAGCAGGATTCGAGTCAATTTCATCGTATAATAATTTGGCTTTTGCATTGTTTCTTTTTTCCATTTCGGGAACTCCACCATTTGCAATCAAATTTCGGAGGTTTAACATAGAGACATAAACAGAGAAAACAGGCGGAGTATTCAACATCGATTCTTTTTCGATTTGCTGTTTTAAGTCTAGGTATGTCGGCATAAAAGGAGAAGACGATTTACCTAAAATTTCATCTTTGACGATGTATAAAGTTGCTCCTGCAGGACCCAGATTTTTTTGAGCACCGGCATAGATAAAGTCAAAATCAGAAACATTGATCACTCGTGAAAAAATATCCGATGACATATCGCAACAAAGCGGTAAATCTGTTTTGGGAAAGTCTTTAAATTGCGTTCCAAATATTGTATTATTTGATGTGAAATGAATGTAGTCAACATCTGTTGGAACTGTATAATTTTTTGGCAAGTAAGTAAAATTTTTATCTTCTGAGGATGCAAATACATTTACGTCAACTCCCATTTTCTTTGCTTCTTTTATAGCTCCGGATGCCCAAGTTCCAGTATTGATGTATCCTGCTTTCTTTTTATCACGCATCATATTCAATGCAACTACAGTAAATCCAAGCGTAGCTCCACCTTGTAAAAAAGCAATAGAGTAACCTTTTGGTACATTCAGAGCTTCTTTAACGAGTGCAATTGCTTCATCCATTACAGCAACGAAATCTTTATGTCGATGTGATACTTCTAATATGGATAAACCATTAAAATCTAAGACTGATTTTGCTGCTTGGTCAAATACTTCTTGAGGTAAAATGCAAGGTCCTGCGCCAAAATTGTGTTTCATGAGTGCTTACTTTTTGAGCTTATAAAATTCTCGATTAATATTGAAATAGTATCTTAAATGTTTATTACTTGCTTAAATTGTTCAAAAAAAAAGCTGTCTTTTAGACAGCTTTCATTTTACTTATCAGTTTTTTTTGAAACTGCTTTTTTTGCGACTGTTTTTTTTGCAGGTTTTTCAACTTTGTCTTCAGCTGCCTTTGCAACTTTTTTTACTTTCGCTACAACATTTGGTTTAACATCTTCTTTTCTTTTACGGGTATTTCCGTAAGAACCCATTGTTCTTTTTCCTTTTGCTGTTTTTTTGTCTCCTCTTCCCATAATTAATCTTTTTTTTTAATCAAATTTATTCGAGTTCAAAGTTATAAATCTTTTTTCAATAACTGCTTTTTAAATTCGTTTTCAAGTGCATCTCCGCTTTTCAGAATTTTTTTACACCATTCAATTTTTAAAATCGTTTGTTCTAGCTCACTTAATTTCCATTCAATTTTACTATCCTCAAGCCTTTTCCTTATAGTATTCAATAAAATTGCAACTGAAACGGAAATATTAAAACTTTCTGTGAATCCAAACATTGGAATTTTCACCGTGTAATCTGCATTTTTTAATACAGAAGTTGATAAGCCCTCTTGTTCCGTTCCAAAGAAAAAAGCTAAAGGTTGCTCCAAAGGGATGTCATTTATTGTATAAGAATCAGTATGAGGAGTTGTAGCAACAATTTTATAGCCCTTATTTTTCAGATACTTCATGCATTCTTCTGATGGATTTTCACTCCCATAATTATAAACATCAATCCATCTTCCTGCACCAAGAGCAATATCTCGGTTTATGGCAAACTCATTGTTTTTTTCTATAACATGTAGATCTTGTATGCCAAAACAGTCACACGTTCTTAAAACTGCAGAGGCATTGTGCTCCTGAAATATATTTTCAATTCCAAGTGTTATGTGTTTTGTTCTTTCCGACGCAACGCGATTGAATAGTTCAATTTTATGCTCCGAGATAATTTCGTAAAATCCTTCAAGAACTTTTTTGTGATTCATCTACAGTTTTTTAGACATTAAGTAATGTTGAATTTCACCAAAAAGATTATACGAAGGTTCAATAACTTGGTAGGAAAGTTTTTGGTAGAAAGGAACTGCAGATTCTCTAGCGTGTAAAATAATTTCATCTATTTTATCATTACGACAACATTTTTCCATTTCAAGCATAATAAGATTTCCGTAACCTAAACCTTGAAATTTTTTTTCAACTGCCATAAAACGAATTTGTCGTGTTTTTTCGTTGCATTGGTCCAGTCGTCCAATTGCAACTAGATTTTCACCAAAATACAAGCCAAAATGTTGTTCGCGTGCATCTCCTTCGTTTCTCTCACTTCCTCTAGGTTGATTCCACGGCTCTCGTAAAATACGATACCTCAAATCATAGTATGCAATCCATTCGTTTTCGTTTTTAGGACTTCGAATTACGGTTTCCATTTGAATGCAATTGAAGTTACACGCTTGGTTTCTTTTCCTGAAATAAGTTCAGAGCAAACTAGTTTTTTGGCAGATTCATCTTGAAATACTTCATTTAAGTCTCTAATTTTTGCGCAAGGAATATGTAATTCATGCATGGCTTTAAGTAAACTCATTGATTCCTTCGTTGCAACTTTTTCTTGGAGAATTTTTGCAAGTTCAATTCTATTTTTCACACGATTTTGATTTGTATCAAAGGCCTTATTTTTTAGTAAATATTCGCACTCTAAGAATTTACATAATTTTTCAAAATGTTGTTCAGAACCGATTGCAAAAGTAATTAATTGTTGATCTGAGCTTGTAAAAATTTCGCCGTATGGAGCAATATTTGGATGTGAGCTTCCTAAGCGTTTCGGTATTTTATTTTCCATTAAATAATTGGATGCTTGGTTCATTAAACTAGAAATGGCTGCATCGTAAAGCGAAACAGAAACAGTACTTCCAACTTTTGTTTTTTCTCGCTCTAAAAGTGAAATGAGCAAACCTTCTTTGAGTTGATGAGCAGCTAAAACATCAATAAGTGCTACAGGCATTTTCACTGGACCACTATCCTCTGTTCCATTCATCGACATAAAACCTGTTTCAGCTTGTAAAATTAAATCATAGGCGACACGATCGTTGTTATTTCCAAAACCAGATATTTTTCCAATAATTAAACCAGAATTTTTTTTCCTTAGAACTGATTCTGTAATTTTTAATTTTTCTTCGTCTCCATTTTTGAAATTCATGATTAGAATATCACTTGTTTCTATAAGATCTAGGAAATTATTGTAATCCTTTGTATTACTTAAATCAAGTGAAATGTATTTCTTTTTATAATTTACGGATGAAAAATATGCGGATACAGAACTTTCTTTATTTTCACTTGGTAACTTCCATTGTCTTGTAACATCTCCGAATTTTTTATTCTCTATTTTAATAACTTCTGCTCCTAATTCAGCGAAAAATGTTGCAACTGAAGGTCCAGCTAAAACTGAAGATAGATCGATAACTTTAAGATTTTTGAATATTGTGTTATTCATTTTTTTATTTTGGAGGAGTATCGTTGACCAAAATCTCTATCGTCACAGTCGTTAATCCTTCACGAACAAAATTAAGTTTTTTAGCAGCAGCTAAGCTTACATCAATTGCTCGCTTATTGCTTTGCGGCATTCGGTCATTTATTTTTAGTATAACAACTGAATCGTTTTTGAGATTTGTAACTTTTACGATTGTTCCGAAGGGTAATTTTTTATGAGCAGCAGTTAAACTATCGTTACTAAATTTTTCTCCTGAGGCAGTTTTACGTCCATTGAATGAATTTGAATAATAACTAGCTGTTCCTTTTTCTATCTCGTAGCATACAAATCCTGTAATAATAACAAAGGTGAGCATAAAGCAAATTTGTAATTGGACTTTTCTTTTCATTGTCTAAATTTACTCATAAGAATTTAAACAGAAAAATGCGCTTTTAAGTCAGCTCTGCTTTTGGTAAAATCATTAACTTTGTATATTATAAATTAATTTAAAGAGAATACAATGGTTTTTGATCTTGAAATGATTAAAAAGGTTTACGCAAACTATCCTGAACGAATTGAAGCAGCTAGAAAAGTTGTTGGCAGGCCTCTTACCTTAACAGAAAAAATAGTGTATGCACATCTTTGGAATAAACTTCCAGAAAATGCATATGAAAGAGGAGTTTCTTATGTTGATTTTGCACCTGATCGAGTGGCAATGCAAGATGCAACAGCACAAATGGCACTTTTACAATTTATGCAAGCGGGCAAGAACAAAGTTGCTGTACCTTCCACTGTTCACGCTGATCATTTAATACAAGCAAAAGTTGGAGCAACAAAAGATTTACAAGAATCATTGAATCAAAATAACGAAGTTTTCAATTTTCTTTCCTCTATATCAAATAAATATGGAATTGGTTTTTGGAAACCAGGTGCAGGAATTATCCATCAAGTAGTCTTGGAAAATTATGCGTTCCCCGGTGGCATGATGATTGGCACTGACTCACACACAGTTAATGCTGGTGGCTTAGGCATGCTTGCAATTGGTGTTGGTGGAGCCGATGCCGTTGACGTGATGGCAGGAATGTCTTGGGAGTTAAAATTCCCAAAAATAATTGGAGTTAAGTTAACTGGAAAGTTAAACGGTTGGACCTCAGCCAAAGATGTCATTTTAAAAGTTGCTGATATATTAACTGTGAAAGGCGGCACTGGTGCAGTTGTTGAATATTTCGGTCCCGGAGCCCTTTCACTTTCTTGTACTGGTAAAGGAACAATTTGTAATATGGGAGCAGAAATTGGAGCAACAACCTCTACTTTTGGATATGATGATTCAATGCGACGCTATTTAAATGCTACAGGTAGAGCAGCAGTAGTTGCAGCGGCGGATTTAATTGCTGAACATTTAACAGGTGATCCAGAGGTGTATGAGAATCCTGATGATTATTTTGATCAAATAATTGAGCTAAATTTAAGTGAGTTAGAGCCACATATCAACGGACCATTTACGCCAGACAGAGGAACTCCAGTTTCTAAAATGCGCGCTGAAGCTGAAGCAAATGATTGGCCGATGAAAGTAGAATGGGGATTAATTGGTTCTTGTACAAATTCATCTTACGAAGATATGGCTCGTGCGGCGTCAATCGTGGAACAAGCTGTAGCTAACGACATTATTCCAAAAGCAGAATTTGGTATAAATCCCGGATCTGAGCAAGTTCGATATACCATCGAAAGAGATGGAATTATCTCAACTTTTGAAAAAATGGGAACTAAAATTTTTACCAATGCTTGTGGTCCTTGTATCGGTCAATGGGATAGGGCAGGAGCAGAAAAACACGAAAAAAATACCATAATTCATTCATTTAATCGAAATTTTTCAAAGCGTGCAGATGGAAATCCAAATACACACGCATTTGTTACCTCTCCTGAGATGGTTGCAGCCATTGCAATTTCTGGAGATTTAGGATTTAATCCATTAACAGATTTTTTAACAAATAACAAAGGGCAACAAATTAAATTAATTCCACCCAAAGGCGATGAACTTCCGAGTAATGGATTTAAAGTAGAAGATAATGGTTATCAAGCTCCAGCAGACGACGGTAACTCAGTTGCAATTTCAATTGATGAAAATTCGACTCGTCTTCAATTATTAGAAAATTTCCCAGCTTGGGACGGCGAAAATATACATAAAATGAGATTATTAATTAAAGCTAAAGGGAAATGTACAACAGATCATATTTCAATGGCTGGACCTTGGCTGCGTTATCGTGGTCACTTGGATAATATCTCGAATAATATGCTCATTGGAGCAGAAAATGCGTTTAACGGCAAAGCAAATTCAGTTAAAAA
>SYKJ01000181.1 GCA_005798205.1 Bacteroidota bacterium
CCTTATACCTCAAGGTTATGCTTTATTAGCAACTGCTAGTGCCAAAAGAGCGCATGAAGAAATGATGAAGCAGAAAGCACACAAGGAAACAAAATTAGAATCTGCAGCTCAAGAGCTTGCTTCTAAATTAGCAGATATTACGGTTTCTATTGTTACGAAAGCTGGTGAAAATGGAAAGATATTTGGTTCAGTTAGCACAGTTCAGTTGGCTGAAGCGCTTCGAAATGAAGGTTTCGATATTGATAGAAAGTCTTTAAAAATCAAAGATGAGCCTATCAAAGAAATTGGTTCTTACGAGGCTGAAGCAAATCTTTTTAAAGGAGTGAAACAAACTATTAAATTTGAAGTAGTAAGCGAATAATTCGCACTTCGAAAATAAATACAATCCTCTCAAGTTATTGAGGGGATTTTTTTTATCAAAAAAATTAAATTATTTTTTGGATACCAGGTGGTTTGTGATATAATCGAATATTCCATCTTCTAAACTAAAAAAATTCTTAGTATAGCCAGATTCACGAAGTTTAGACATATTTGCTTCTGTGAAATATTGGTATTTATCTCGAATGTCAATAGGAGTATCAACAAATGAAATGTTTGCCTCTTTTCCGAGCGCCTGAAACGTCAATTTTGCTAAATCTATAAATGTTCGTGCTTTTCCAGATCCAAGATTGTAAATTCCAGATGAAGGTTTTTTATCCATTAAAAAGGAACAAACGCTAGCAACATCTTTTACATACACAAAATCTCTTAGCTGTTCACCATCCTTAAAATTAGGATTATGAGAGCGAAAAAGTTTTATTTCGCCAAGAGATTTTATTTGCTTGAAACCGTGTAGAATTACACTTGCCATTCTTCCTTTGTGGTATTCATTTGGACCGTAGACATTAAAAAATTTCAGCCCAGCCCAAAATGGAGGAGTTTCTTTTTGTTCTAAAACCCATTTATCAAAATTATTTTTGGATTCTCCATATGGATTTAAGGGACTTAGTTTGGAAATAAGTTCGTGTTTGTCATCGTAGCCAAATTCTCCTAAACCATAAGTTGCAGCGCTACTTGCATATACCAAAGAAATATTTTTTTTACAGCAAATAGTCCAAATATTTTGAGAATAAAATAGGTTTAGTTCATTGAAAATTTTTACGCTCGACTCTGTCGTGTCTGTTCTTGCTCCAATGTGAAAGATAAAATCGATATTTTCATTTGTATTTTCTAACCAAGCTATAAATTCTACTCTCTCTATTTTTTTTTTGAATTTCTTGGTATTGTAATTTGAAGTTTTATCAACTCGCGAAAAGTCATCAACTAAAATTAGATTCGTGTAACCCAATTCGTTTAAATGTCCTACAAGATAACTAGCTATGAATCCTGCGGCACCTGTTATAATAATCATAGTAGAGTTAGAATAATCCGTTTATTTCAGCATCAATCGAATTAATTATTTTTCCTAAATCTTCTTGGTTTTCAGGAAATCGATTGTTGTCGATATCAACGATTAGAAGTTTGCCTTTGTCGTAGGTGGAAATCCACGCTTCATAGCGCTCATTTAAACGTTTCAAATAATCCAATCGGATACTTTCTTCGTAGTCTCGGCCTCTTAATTGAATTTGGTTTACTAATGTTGGGACACTTGCACGTAAATAAATGAGTAAATCTGGAGCAGAGACAAAGGTGTCCATTAAATTAAAGAGTGAAAAATAATTTTCAAAATCGCGTGTAGTCATCAATCCCATCGAGTGAAGATTGGGTGCAAAAATGAATGCATCTTCATAAATTGTCCTATCTTGAATAACTGTATGCTTGGCTTCTTTGAACTCTTGAATCTGAGTGAATCTGCTATTTAGGTAATAAATTTGTAAGTTAAATGACCACCGTTGCATATCTTCGTAAAAGTCGTTGAGATAAGGATTTTGGTCAACATCTTCGTAATGAGTTTCCCATCCGTAATGTTTCGACAATAGATTTGTTAAAGTAGTTTTTCCCGCTCCGATATTTCCGGCAATTGCAATGTGCATGATTAATTTTTTAGAATGCTAAAATACGAAAAAAACAAAGTTGTTTCAATCGATTTTAATTGTAAATATTGAAAGTTTATTCTCACTACTAAAGTAGAATTTTTTTCCTTTTATTTTGAATTCTTGTATGTTTTTATTTTCGTTGTTGTAATTTTTAACTTCATTATTTAGTAATGAGGTAATCCAAATAGTGTCTTTTCCAATTTCAACCAGTTGTTTTTCTAAAAAAGAAAAATTTCGAGCATGTTTTCTATATTCTCCACTTAGGGTCATTAATTGATCAAATTCAAAAATTGTTTCTTCAAAATTCGAAAGATACAAGTGATTGTTGTACTCGATTATTTTTTCAACCTCTATTTCGGTTTTACCTTTAAAAAGCTGCCCTTTTATATTTTCAACTTTTTGAACAAGCTTATTTGAAATAATGTCAATTAAAAAGAGTGAAGAATTAAATTGATCGTAAACCCAAAAGAGATTTGGACGATTTGAGCTTGCTATTAGTTTCGCGTTTTTAATACCAAATTCCTCAAAATATTTACACTTACCATTTAGCGACAAAGTATTATCAAATAGACAGAGGCATTGTTGTTCTTCAGAAAAAACTGCTATTTTGAGTGCATTTATAGGTTCTATTTGAGAAACTTCACCAATGAATTTTATACTTTGTGAAAACAATTCTTTTCCGCTTGAATCGCATTTGACGATTGTAGTACCTTGAATTAAATATAAGTTTTGTAATTCATCAACATTCCAAACGGGAATATTAGATTTAAAACTAATTTCTTTATTCTTTGCATTTTCAAAAATCAATTGGGCATTAATAAAATGAATTGAATAAACAAAGAAAAATAGGAGCGAGATTAATTTCATTATTTAATTTCAAAAGAGTATAGCAAGTTACGAAATGATTTCTAACAGTTGCTCAATTATTTCACGGTCATTTCTCAATCTCGGAATTTTATGTTGACCTCCTAATTTTTTTTGCTTTCTAAACCACTCATAAAAAGTTCCTTTTGGCACAAAAACAAAACGAGGAAATTCAATATTGATATTTTTAGTGCGTTTTGCTTCATAATCTGCATTTGCGATTTTTAATTCATTATCAAGACTAATTTTAAACAGCTCTAAGTCCTTGGGTTCACTTTCGAATTCGATAATCCATTCATGGCCACCAGTTGCAGAATCAAAATTAAAAAAAGGAGCCACCGTATAATCCTGAATTTGTGCATTGTTTTCATTGCACACTTTTGCAATTGCATTTTCAACGTGGTCTACAATCATTTTCTC
>SYKJ01000182.1 GCA_005798205.1 Bacteroidota bacterium
GCCATTAAGGTCTTTTTTAGAAACAATAGGTGCACTTACTCCCCAATCAATGTTAAGTATTTCATCGTTCCATAAAATACAAACTTCAGAATCAGGATGGTAATACTCAGTACATTTGTAAGCGAAAATTGTTTGGTCTTCCAGTGTGTAAAATCCATGTGCGAAACCTGGAGGAATCCAAAATTGTATTTTTTCTGAGGAGGAAAGAACGATTTTTTTATGCTGACCATAAGTTTTTGATTTTTTTCTTAAATCTACAACGACATCTAAAACTGACCCTTGAATCACTCTAACTAATTTCCCCTGCATGTGGGGTGGATTTTGAAAATGTAGACCTCTTAAAACATTTTTCATCGACATTGATTCATTGTCTTGTACAAAATTTGTGTCGCAAATAAAGCCCTTAAAATCTTTTTCATTGAAAGATTCAAGAAAATAACCTCTTTCATCATTGAAAACAGATGGATGAATTGTTACTAAACCATCTATAGAATCTTTAACTATTTCCATTTTTTAGCCTATTAATTTCTAATTTTGTAGCAAATAATTTTTTTAAAAAACATCTCATAATTTAATAAAAAAATAATACCAAATGTTTAAAGTCAGTTTACGAATTTACGCAATAATTGTGTTTGTTATTTTTCACATTAACAATTATGCCCAAAATAAAGTTCAAGATGCGATAGAATTACTGATTGCAAGCCCAACAAATAAATCAGCAACAATAAGTTTTAAGGCTATAGATTTAGAATCTGGAAAGGAAATTGCAAGTTATAAGTCTTCAAATGCTATTCCAAGTGCTTCTACAACTAAATTGTTTTCCACTGCAACAGCATTTGAAATGTTGGGTTCAGATTTTTTTACGCAAACAAGAATTTATATATCTGGCTATGTTGGAAAAGACAGTATTTTGTATGGTAATGTTTATGTAAGAGGTGCTGGAGATGTAAGCTTGGGTAGCAAATACTTTTGTGATAGTGGTAAAGAATTAGACTTTTTACAACGTTGGTCTGATTCTTTAATTTCAAAAGGGATTAATAAGATTAATGGCGCTATTATTTGTGATGGATCTAATTTCGGCTATGATGGCACACCAAAAAGTTGGAATTGGAATGACATTGGAAATTATTACGCAGTTGCAGCACAAGGGATAAATTTTTATGACAATACCATTAAAATTTATTTTAAAACTTCAAGTGTCGGTAAAAAAAGTCAGGTAATTGAAATTTTTCCAAATGTCAAAAATTTAAAATTTAAAAATGACGTTAGTGCAAGTAAAGTTAAGGGTGATAATGCTGTTATTTTTGGATCCAACTATTCTTTGGATAGATATGCTCAAGGCACGTTACCTAGTAATCAAGAAAGCTTTGAGGTGAAAGGAAGCATGCCTGATCCTGAATATCAATTAGCAGATGAATGGGTTAAAGCATTGCGCTTAAAAGGATTAATTGTTCGAGATGGTGCACTTGGTTTTCGTACTGCTGGTCTTGCTCAAATAGATTACACGAAATCTAAAAAGTTATTATTTTCTGAAAAAGGTAAAACGCTCAAAGAAATAGCTTATTGGGCAAATTTTAAAAGTGTCAATTTATATGCAGAAGGTTTGTTAAATTATCTTGGTTATACAAAAAAAAATAACGGTTCCACAAAGACAAGTTTTGATTTACTTGAAAACTTTTGGTCAACTAAAATTAAATTTGAAGGTCTTGTTTTGAAAGATGGTTGTGGTTTGTCGCTTTCAAATGAAATTAGTGCCAATCATTTTTGTGATTTGTTGAAGTACATGCATCAATCAAAAAATTATGTTGATTTCAAATCAACTTTGCCTGTTGCTGGAGTATCTGGAACTATTAAAAATTTATGCAAAGGGCAGGCAGGTGAGGGGCGAATTTTTGCTAAAAGCGGAACCATTTCTAAGATTAAATCCTATGCTGGTTATGTGTTTAGCAAATCAGGTAAAAATATTGCGTTTGCGGTTACTGTAAATAATTTTAGTGGATCAAATAGTCAGGTGATAAGTGAAATAGAAAAAGTTTTAAATGAACTTGCAAACTACTAGAGTTCTGCGGCTATTATTTCTTCCCAAAAATTTCGAATGCTTTTCCCTTCACATGCAAGCATTTTAGGTACAATGCTTTCAGATGAAAATCCCGGAGTAGTATTAACTTCAATTAAATAGGGTTGATCTTTAACAACCATAAAATCAATTCTTGCTATAGAACGAAGTTGTAATAACTCATAGATGTATTTAGCGCGCTCTTGAACTTGTTTTTTAACAGTATCAGAAATTCGTGCTGGAGTAATTTCTTGTGATTTACCCATATATTTAGCGTCGTAATCGAAAAAATCATTTTCGGAAACAATTTCTGTTAATGGCAAAGCTATCAAGCCTCTTTTTGTTCGGTAAACTCCGCAAGTCACTTCAATTCCATCTAAAAAGGATTCTAAAACTACTGACTTCCCCTCAGCAAATGCGTTTTTCAATGCAGACGGTAGCTCACTTTGTAATTTTACTTTTGAAATGCCATAACTTGAACCAGAATCTGAGGGCTTTACAAATAAGGGTAGCCCTAATTCTGAACAAATATAGGAGGATTGAAATTGCTGCTCACTTGTCATAAATAATGATTTTGCAACTGGAATTCCGAATGATTTTAGAAATTGATTACAAAACCATTTATCGAAAGACAGAGCTGATGCTAAAGGCCCAGAATTGATGTATGGAATTTTATGAAGGTCTAAAAATGCTTGGATTTTACCATTTTCTCCAGGATTTCCATGTATGTATACTAAGCCAATATCAATGCGTATTGTTTCGCCACTTTCGTTGAAACTACAAGAATTTAAATCAAATGGAACAAGACCACTACAAGACTCAACTTGCCATTGCTTTTCGCTGACAATGATTTTATATACAATATATCCATCTGGAAAATGCGTTTTTATTGTCGTAGCACTTTTTAAAGAAATTTCGTGTTCTGAGGATAAGCCGCCACATAACAAACCTACAATTTTCATAGCCTAGTAGTTTAATGCGAAATTAAAAAATAGAATTAAACTACATACTTGAAAAAAATAAAGTTATCAGCAAATTAATTTTTGTTATGCTCCCGGCTTTTTTTTGATGTAAAATCAACTTCTTAAAAACTGCATTGAGTCTTCTCTTTTTTTTATATTTCTAGCAGGCATTTAAACAAAACTTGATTCATTTCGTTTTATTTTGCGATATTTGCAAACAGATTTGTTTGAATGAATAAAGTGGAAAATAAGCTAGACGAGCGGTCAAAAAAACCAAAGTGGTTGAGGGTAAAACTCCCAATAGGCGAAAATTATCGAAAGGTTCGATCGCTTGTTGAAGAGCATAAACTTCATACAATTTGCCAAAGTGGAAGCTGTCCGAATATGGGAGAGTGCTGGGGTGAAGGAACAGCTACCTTTATGATTTTAGGAAATGTATGTACTCGCTCTTGTGGGTTTTGTGCAGTTAAAACTGGAAGACCAGAAGAAATAGATTCCTTTGAACCCGGTAAAGTTGCTAACAGTGTTAAAATAATGAATGTAAAACATGCTGTTATTACTTCCGTAGATCGCGATGATTTAAAAGATGGGGGATCTGAAATTTGGGCCCAAACTGTTCGTGCTATTCGCAAACAATCTCCTGGCACAACATTAGAAACACTCATACCAGATTTTGCAGGCAAATGGGAGAATTTACAAGTCATAATTGATGTTGCTCCTGAGATAGTTTCTCATAATTTAGAAACAGTGCGCCGTTTGACCAAACAAGTGCGTATTCAAGCAAAATACGACAGAAGTTTGGAAGTGCTTTTTCGTTTA
>SYKJ01000183.1 GCA_005798205.1 Bacteroidota bacterium
CCTCATTGTCGGAATGTTTTTGCTTATTTGGACAAACGACTGCTTTGCTTACTTTACAGGCCGCCTTTTTGGAAAAAGAAAGCTATTTGAACGGATTTCACCAAATAAGACATGGGAAGGAGCTATTGGGGGGATCCTATTTACTTTAATTCTAGGTTATTTAATTGGAGCTTTCATAAATAAAGGAGAGGAATTTTTTTGGGTAATGTCGGCATTAATTATTGCACCTTGCTCTATTTACGGTGACTTATTAGAATCCTTATTCAAAAGAAGTTTAAATATCAAGGACTCTGGAACTATTTTACCAGGGCACGGTGGTATTCTTGATCGCTTTGATGCTGCATTATTTACGATTCCTTTTTTTTACGCTTGGGCAATGTTGAATTTGTTTTGGTAAATTTAAAGTATGAAATTACATAGAGAGGGTTTTGGAATAATGCTAGTTGTATTTATAATTGTACTTGTCTTGTCGGCACTAAACTTTTGGGCCTTTTCGTGTGAAAATAACCTTATCATACCAATACTCTTAGAGCTTACACTTTTATTATTATTTTTTCTAATAGTTCAATTTTTTCGAATACCTAAGCGCGAATGCAAATTTGGAGAAAACGACATTGTTTGCCCAGCAGATGGTAAAATCGTTATAATTGAAGAAGTCAACGAACCAGAGTATTTCAAAGATAAACGTCTTCAAATATCAATCTTTATGTCGCCTTTGAATGTGCATGCAAACTATTTTCCAATCAGTGGAACAACGAAATTTATAAAATATCACCCAGGTTTATTTCTTGTTGCATGGCATCCAAAAAGTAGTACTAAGAATGAAAGAACAACAATTGTTGTTGAACACAAAAACGGAACTGAAGTCTTGTTTCGACAAATTGCAGGGGCAATTGCTCGAAGAATTTGTTACTACACAGAAGTTGGTGCAAAAGTAAAGAACGGAGAAGAATTTGGCTTTATAAAGTTTGGGTCAAGAATTGATGTGTTTTTACCAATAGGAACTAAAATTGATGTTAGAATTGGAGAAAAAGTAAAGGCCAAATTAACCCGATTGGGAACCTTTGACTAATTATTTTTAAGTTATATTAAAAAAAAGAAGCAAAACATTTTACATCTCGCAAAACTTGATTAATTTAGTAAAAAAAAATTATGAAAAATATCTTTTTAGCATTAGCCCTTACTACATTTGTTGGTTCGATGGCATCTACAGCTTATGCAGCTGTTACAAGTACTGAAGTTGTTAAGAAATTTGACGACAAGAAAAAGAAGAAGAAGAAGAATAAGAAAGGTTGCTCTGAATCTGAAAAAAAATCATGTTGCTCGAAGAAAGCAATGTAAGAAAATCAATTTTTTTAAAAAAAGATCAACTTATTCAGTTGGTCTTTTTTTTTGTTTCAAAAATCTTGCTGTCAATCTAAAAAGCAGTAATTTAAAAGCTAATAATAAAAAAGTCCCGATTACTCAGGGCTTTTTTTATTTCAGTAACCTACGAAGTATTTTTCCCACGTTTGACTTTGGCAGTTCATCTCTAAAGACTACCTCTTTCGGCACTTTATAACCAGTTAATAATTTTCTGCTTTCACTTATTACCTCCTCTTCTGTTAAAGATCGATCTTTTTTCACAACAAAAGCTTTTACATATTCTGTACCGTCGGAATTCTTCTCTCCTCGCACTCCAACCTCTAGCACTTTTTCATTTTCAGAAATCGCCTTCTCCACTTCATTTGGATAAACATTAAACCCTGAAACTAGAACCATTTCCTTTTTTCGATCTACAATCTTAAAAAATCCGTCTTGCTCCATTACTCCAACATCACCGGTGAGAAAATAATCCCCTAAAAAACATTTATCTGTTTCATCAGGTCGATTCCAATAACCTTTCATCACTTGAGGTCCTTTGATACCAATTTCTCCAGGCAAACCAACTGCAACCTCTTTACCATCGTCATCAAATAATTTAATTTCTGTGTTAGGAAGTGGTAAGCCAATTGATCCTCTTTTATGCGTTCCATTGATAGGGTTTATTGTCGCTGCAGGACTAGTCTCAGATAATCCATATGCTTCGAGAAGTGGGCTATTAGTGAGTTTTTCCCATCGTTCAGCAACAGCGTCCTGAACAGCCATTCCACCGCCTAAAGACAATTTAAGTTTAGAAAAGTCTAAGTCACGGAAAGCGTCTAGATTGAGTAAACCATTAAATAATGTATTCACTCCTGTAAGTATAGAAAAGGGGTTCTTTTTTAAATCTTTACAAAAAGCCTTCATATCTCTAGGATTGGTAATGAGCACATTAACTGCTCCATAACGAAAAAACACAATACAATTAGCCGTTAAGGCAAAGATATGGTACATTGGAAGAGCTGTTATAATAGTATCTTCTCCATCATTAAAGGCATAACCGATCCAAGCCTCCACTTGTTGCACATTTGCACACAAATTACCATGAGAAAGGGATGCACCTTTTGAAATACCAGTGGTGCCTCCAGTGTATTGAAGGAAAGCAAGATCGTCACGACTAATTTGTACTGGCTGCCCTTTTTTTCCATTATTCTCAGAAAGTATTTTTTTCAATGATAAGCTTCCTGGAAGAGAATATGAAGGGACCATTTTTTTTACCTTCCGAACTACGAAATTTGTAATCGCTCCTTTCACCCCCCCCAACATATCGCCAATAGTAGTTAAGATGACTGTCTCAATAGCCGTATCCTTAATAATACTTTCAAGATTACTTGCAAAATTCTCGAGGATTATAATTGCCTTTGCTCCAGAATCTTTATACTGATGAGACATTTCTTCCGCAGTGTAAAGCGGATTTGTATTTACAATAACTAGCCCCGCCTTTAAACAGGCGAAAATAGTGACAGGGAATTGTAATAGATTAGGCATTTGAAGGCCAATTCTATCACCTTTTTTGAGATTTGTTTTGTTTTGAAGATACCATACAAGGGCATCGACATTCGAATTTACATCATTGAATGTTAAGCAAACATCCATGTTTTTATAAGCAACTTTATCTCCAAATTTAGCTACAGCTTCATCAAAAATCGCTACTATATTTTCGTACTTATCCAATGAAATAGATTTGTTTACAAACTCAGGATAACTCTTTAACCAAGGAAAATCTGACATATTAATTGTTTTATATTTTTATATATTTACTCACGGACCAAAGATAAAAAGAAAATGCATCATTTATTTTGGTAGCAAATATGGAATCTTTATGGAATTTTTTTTGTTGATGATAAGGGACATCAAAGAGACGAAGTGAATTCATATATTTTTTTCTCAAATATATCGAATTACCTTGATTTAAAAGTACAAAAATGCAAAAAGGCAGATGATTATGGTGGCAATAATATTCAGAATAAGGCCAATTATTGCCATTTGATGAATTTTTATTAAACCTGAAGAAAAAACAATTGCATTTGGTGGTGTTCCAACTGGAAGCATGAAAGCACAGCTAGCTGCTAGCGTTAGCGGGAGACATAATTCAAGGATTGGATATCCAGATTTTAAAGCAAAAGCTGCGACAATAGGAACGAAAATAGTTACCAAAGCCAAATTTGACATAATTTCTGTGGCAAAAATTGCAATAAGCACAACTGCGATAATCATAACAGTAATTGAAACATTTTGAAACGAACTGAAAACATTCGTTATTTCATTCACAATACCACCTTTTTCTAACATTTTTGCAAGGGCAAGTCCACCCCCAAAAAGTAATAAAATACCCCAAGGTAATTTCTCTGTATCCTGCCATTCTAAAATTGGTTTTTTTTGAGACTTACTCGGGATGATAAAAAGAAGAATTCCCCCGAAAATTGCGGCACTTTCATCTTTGTAAGAAAAACCAGTGGCATCAATTATTAACTCACGAAAAGACCACAAAATTACTACCAATCCAAATACAGCTAGTGCCCTATATTGGTCTGAAGTCCATGGTTTTTTCTCTAAACGAATATCATGTATTTCATTTCTTTCTTTTCCTAAAGCAAAATAGAAATAAGCAAATACAGCTAAAAGGAGAGTTAAACTTAAGGGAATTCCGATTTTCATCCAATCAAAAAAAGAGATTGAAATATCATAATTCTGTTCAAGAATACTTGCCATTTGGGTGTTTGGTGGCGAACCAACGAGTGTGGCCATCCCTCCAATACTTGCAGCATAAGCAATAGACAAAAGCAGAAAAACAGAAAATTTTGACTTTTGTTGGTCTATTGGCATCGCATGAATTACAGCTATCGCCATTGGCAACATCATTAATGCAGTTGCAGTATTAGAAATCCACATACTCAACATACCTGTACTCAATAAAAAACCGAGGAGTATTCGCGGTTTAGAATTACCAACTAAAGAAACGATTCTTCTAGCAATTTGCTCGTGAACTTTCCACTTCTCCAATCCTAAAGCTAAAATAAAACCACCAAAGAAAAGATAAACACTACCATTTCCATACGCCTCTGCTAAGTCAGAAGTGCTAAGTAAGCCAAGTGGAACAGCAAGAATTAAGGGGAAAAGTGCGGTAATATAAATGGAAACAACTTCAAAAATCCAAAAGAAAATCATTAAGCCTCCTAAGGCTGTGGCATTCCAAAAAAGAGATTTACCATGAGAGAAAAAAAGAATAGACAAAAAAGCAAGAACTCCAAGAAGTGAA
>SYKJ01000184.1 GCA_005798205.1 Bacteroidota bacterium
GATTAAATGAAACCAAAGTATAATCGAATGAAACTACTTGCTTTGAAAACGATTTTGAAACTAAAAACCTAAATTTTTGCTGTGTTTGTAAGTCAAAGTTTTCTAATTTATAAAAAACATTATTAGAGGAGTAATAACGCTTAAAAACATTCGGTAAACTTTTCTGATAAAGGTGATTAAAATGTAATTTATAACCTAAAAATGAAGTTGATGCTTCAGTGAAGATTGTGAAAGCATTTTTTGCGCCATATAAATTAATAGATGAAGAATTTGTGATTTTAAACCTCTTATTTTTAAATTGAACGCGCTCTCGTAAATCAAATTCAGTGGTATCGCTTTTAATTTCGAGGTTTTGATAGGACCAATTTCTCAAAACAGCATGTGAGGAAAATTCTAAAATGGAACCTTTAAAAATAAATCCCACTTGATTTTCCATTGTATTTAAATCGTATTTATCTGATGTTTGAGTACTGTCAAAATAAATTGAATTATAACTGCCAACAATTGAATTTTGTTCAGAATAAGTGCGAGCATTTGATTCATAAAAATGCTTTGTTTGAATTGCAAAAAAACGCAAAGAATCATTTATTAAATTTATGTTATTCGTTAGGCTTATTTTTTTATTCCTAAATTCTGAGAAAGCATCGTTTTTCCGAACAGGAAGTATATCTGGAGAAAAAAATAAAGCTTGAGAATCGCTTACAAGTCCACCGTTCCAGTTTCTAACTTCTTTTCCACTAAAGGCCTCCAAAAAAAATGAATGTCGCTTTGAATTACGTGCCAATTGAAGAGCATATTTACTTTGAGAAAAACCAGAATTTCTATAAAACCCATTGGTGATGTCTGTACCAATTTGCGCATTAAGCAAAAAACCTTTTTTAAATGCCTGCTCGTAATTTGCTCGTAATAATTGCGCTCCCTGCGAACCAAATAAATAGGAAAAGCCAACATGAGGAAGCGCTGAAAATGTAATTGCACTTCTTTGCCTAAAATTTGGAGTGTAAATTGATTCGTTCGTTTCTAGTAAATCTATGCTAGGTAAACCAAAACGATTTAAAGTTGATTTCAAAGGAAAGGAGGACGATAAATAAATGCCATTAACATCCATTGTATCTATTGCTCCTAATGTAGAAAAAGTTGAATTTAAAAAGATAACTGATTCTGGTAAAGTCCAATTAAAACTTTCTTTTTGTATTTGAGAATAACAAAATAGATTTATAGAAATAAGAAAAAAGGTAATACGAAATTGCATAATGAAACAAACTTAACAAAAAAAAGGGGCATAAGCCCCTTCAAATATTCGTGAAAAAGAAAAATTACATTTTGTTGATGAAAAGCTGAAGTCCAGACTTTAAATTTGCAGCTTTATTTTTGTGAATAATATTTCTCTTAGCTAATTTATCTAGCATTGCAACAACTGTTGGAAAAAGTTTAAGAGCTTCTTTTTTATTAGTTAACTCCCGTAATTTACGAGTTGCATTTCGAGTTGTTTTGTGTTGGTATTTATTCAATACTCTTTTTGTGTCGTTTGAACGGATTCGCTTAATTGATGATTTGTGATCTGCCATTTTACTACTATTAAATTATTTCAATTGTCTAAATTAATACTTTTTTTGGAATAAATCCCTTTAAATAGCAGCCCATAGGAGAATCGAACTCCTGTTACCAGGATGAAAACCTGGCGTCCTAACCACTAGACGAATGGGCCAAAAATTTAATTTCTCAAATTTGAGAGTGCAAATATAGGATGAAATTCTTTAACTACAAGGTTAGTCCCTAATTTTTTTAACTATTTTCCGACTCATCACTTTTCATTTTAAAGCCTAACCTTTTTCCTGTTTGCAGCTTCAAACTCTCTCCCATTAATTGAATTTGTTCGACAGAAATTTCACTGAAATATTCATAAGGAGGAATATGCAGGTCAAATTGTAAAGCATAAGCAAAGGCCAATTGAATAATAGCTGCAATCACATCATCATTTAGTAAAGAATTTTGAGTATCTCTAAAAAGTGACCCTAAGTGACCCTTCCCTTCTATGTAGAAATGACGTTCTTTATTAATAAAAATTCTTCCTATTAAATATCCAGTATCGTTAATTCTATGTTGAAGAAAAGATTCAGCTAAAAAATTAAAAATATTGATGATGCCAAAATAACCATGATTTTCATCCGCGCGAAAATAAGCGGTGCCCCATAATGGATCGTTATCCGGCATGCGAAATATATTTCTGTGTAAATTAAATACTAAAACATCACTTCCAATGTATACATGTATTTCATGCACTCCCTTATCCTCATAACTTAGGCGAATACGAGGGTCTTTAATGTTGAGCTTTAAAGCATCTAATTCCTTGCTGATTGCATTTTTAAAGGAAGCAAAAACTTTTTCGCAATCATCCGAAATATCCTGTTTTAATGCTGATTTATCCAATAATAACTTGGTTAAATGCGCTCTATTATTGATTAAATCTTCTTCTTTCATACTTTCATTTTTATACATTTCAAAACTACAAATTTTAAAACGATAATTTAAAAATAGAGACGGAAGCAAGGAAAATATCGAATTTAAATTGGAAAAAAATAGGATTATTCCCAAATAGTAACGAATTTTGAATAAAGTATTATGATTTCACGCTGAATCGTTAGACTAAATTGTAAGAAAATAGGAAAATGAAAAAGAGTATTTGGTTTGTTATAAATCCAATTTCAGGAGTTCGCCGAAAAGACGACATTCCACGGCTCATTCATGCTAATTTAGATCATTCTAAATTTTCATATACAATTAAAACTACAAGTCACAAAGGTCACGCAATAGAAATTTCCAAAGAAGCAATACTAAATAATATTGACATTGTTTGTGCTGTTGGTGGTGATGGTTCAGTTCACGAAGTTGGGACAACATTGATTGGTTCAAAAACTAAATTAGCAATTATCCCAATTGGATCAGGTAATGGATTGGCTCGCCACATGAATATTCCTCTAACAATTCCAGAGGCAATATTGTGCATCAATAATTCTTCTGAAATTCAAATGGATACAGTTTTAGTAAATGAAAACCCATTTTTGGGTTTTGGAGGTTACGGTTTTGATGCGCTAATTGCAAAAAGATTTAATGAAGATAAAAAGCGTGGTTTCTGGACTTATGTTAAGCACATTTTAATGGAGTTTTTCAAATACAACCCCATTAATATCTCTATAGATACAAACGGTCAAATTAAAAAAATGCCTGTTGTTATGTGTACGATTGCCAATACATCTGAATTTGGTAATGGTTTTGTCTTTTCACCTAAATCTGATGCCACAGACGGTAAAATAGAATTGATTTTATTAAAACCATTTTCAATGTGGAGAATTCCTTTGTTAGTTTATCAATTCTTTAAGGGGCAGTCCGATCGCTCAAAATTTACAGAAGTAATTTCATTCAAAACTGCCAAGATAAATATTTCTCAAAAAATTGCACACTACGATGGGGAACCAACTAAAATAAGTGGTGTACTCAATGTGAAAGTAGTTCCAAGAAGTCTCCATATATTGGTTGGAAAAGGGTAATGGAATTTATCAAAGCTGATTTGTGTGCTTTCTTAGATGTAATCGCTAATCTCAAAGAAAATCAAAAGCCCGTTTGGGGAAAAATGTCTGCACAGCGGATGATTGAGCATCTTACAGACTCCATTCGTATGTCGTGTGGTTTAGAAAATAACGAATTACAAATACCAGAGGAAAAAATTGAACGAATGCAAGCTTTTTTGTTAAGTGATAAACCAATGGCGCAAAATATTCAAGTCTCCTTTGCAAAAGAAAATACTCCACTGCGCAATTCAGACATGGAGTTAGCCATAGATGAGTTTACAACTGCATGGGTTGATTTTGAAGAAATGTATACTGAAAATAATAAGAAAATTGAACTTCACCCTCATTATGGCAATTTGAATTATAAACTATGGCTTTGCTTACACTCTAAACATTTTACGCATCATTTTAATCAATTTGGATTAATCCAGAATTAACAACATTCATCCTCAAATTAAAACGTATTTGCTTGTCGTAATTTTTAAACAAATCTGAGCCCATATTAGCGCTTTGAATAAGTGGAAATGAAACGCTAAAAATCTTAGAAATCCTTATGCCAATTCCAGCATTATACATCGTATTAACCTTTTCATCATAAAAAACTCCAACATCACCAAAGACCCCAATGATTTTTGGAACAAAGGGCATTTGTGAAAATAAATTAGCAGATGCTAGCCACTTAGAAATAGTGCCGAAATCAGAGGTGCTGGAGAAATTCCCAAAATTATTCATGCGTTGTTGCGACCACATTCCACTTGTTTGATATCGCCCAAAATTATATTCTTCCAAAAATAAATCTTGTCCTCCTCGAGCTCCACTCATTGACATAAGGTAATGTGAATTTGCAAATCCAGTTTTGTCCTTGTAAGAGATCGTATTTCCTAAATTAGCTCTTAGTTCAATCCATCTTTCTGATTTATTTTTTAAGAAACGATATTTATAAGAACCCGTCAGAAATGACCTCGCAACATGGTCAGAATTATTCTCTGTTTGCATGTATTCGCCCCTTAATTTTAAATTAAA
>SYKJ01000185.1 GCA_005798205.1 Bacteroidota bacterium
TCCTCTCTCGCAGGTTCCATTAATGGAGAATGGAAAGCACCACCTACTTGTAAAATTAATGCTCTTTTTGCACCAGCTTCACTCAATTTTATACATGCCGTTTCTACAGCTGGTAAAGATCCAGATATAACCAATTGTCCAGGACAATTATAATTTGCAGGAACTACAATTCCGTCAATTTCAAAACAAACTCTTTCTACTATTTCGTCATCTAAACCAAGAATAGCAGCCATAGTTGATGCTTGATTTTCACACGCTTTCTGCATTGCCGTGGCCCTTTTACAAACGAGTTTGAGTCCATCTTCGAAGGAAAGTGTTTTATTCGCTACGAGTGCTGAAAATTCGCCAAGAGAATGACCAGCAACCATATCAGGTGAAAAAGTTTTTTCAATGCATGCTGCTAAGATTGTTGAGTGCAAAAAAATTGCAGGTTGTGTTACATTTGTTTGTTTGAGTTCTTCATCAGTTCCATAAAACATAGTTTTTTGTATATCAAATCCTAAAATTTCATTTGCTTGAAGAAATAAATCTTTTGCTAAAGAAGCGCTCTCATAAAGATCTTTGCCCATTCCACTAAATTGAGCTCCCTGTCCGGGAAATACGTATGCTTTCATTTTTAAATTTTATAAAATAAAAATCAGTTAAACTACAAATAGCGTTTAAAATAACTTATAATTGTCCATCTGAATGGTATTTTCCGTTTCTATAAACAAGCACTCGTTGTAAAATACCATCTCTGTCGTACTTATATACTTTACCATCCCACAATTGGCCATTTTTGAAATTACCATCCATCCATATTTCATCATTTTCATTGTAAACTTTATTGTATCCGAAAGAGACAAATTTAATCCCTTTGGTTTTTGGGTTCTTTAAGTTTGGTAAGGCCGTTGAATTGTCATCAGTATTCGATGTTTTTACTACAACTTCTTTTTGGGCAAATGTTTTTGTTGAACTTACTTTTCCACTACTTGAAAAGGTAATAGTAGATTGTAAATTTCCGGTTTCAAAATAGCGGTTTAAATTTCCTATTAAGATCTTATTTTTTACCGTATACTCTAATTCTAAATTGCCATTTTTATGAAAAAATTGGACTAATCCAGTTTCATCTCCAGAATTGTTATAGTTTCCAATATATGCTATTTTACCATTTGGATGGTAGCGAATGTACTCCCCTTTGAAATTGTCTTTGGAAAAAGAACCTTTTTCTTTTATTACTCCATTCTCATAATAGCGGACGAAATCTCCGTCTGGTCTATTATTTGAGTATGAGCCACTTAATTTAGTTGTTTTTCCATCTTTGTAGTATTTTAACCACTGTCCTTCTTTTCTTCCGTTTACGAAAATTCCTTCTTCAACTTTTAAATTTTTTGAAGATCCTGATTTATAAAAAATCCATTTGCCCGTTTTTTTACCCTCCTTATTTTTTAAATTTTGGGCACTAATTTGCTTAACAAAAACAAAGAAAAATAAGAGAAACAACGCAAGTAGTTTAAACATACTTTTAATTATTACTTGTAAAGATATAAAAGTCAAGTCTTAAATCTGTGAATAACTCCTAAAAAAAGGAGTATAATTAAAATGAATTACCCTTAAATTTGTTTCAATAAAAGTGAAAAATGATTTCGATTGACCCCAAAAGTCTTACTGTTCAAAAATTGCACCACTATTTACTTGATGCTATCGGGCCAAGACCTATTGCCTTTGCCGCAACAGTCGATTCTGAGGGTAGACCAAATCTCGCTCCTTTTAGTTTTTTTAATGTTTTTAGTGCAAATCCGCCAATATTAATTTTTTCTCCTGCACGTTCAGGGAGGACAAACGAAACAAAAGACACTTACAATAATATAAAAATTGTGCCAGAAGTTGTAATTAATGTTGTGAACTATTCAATTGTCCATCAAATGAGTTTGGCAAGCTCTCCCTACTCTCCCGGAATAAATGAATTTGAAAAAGCTGGATTTACTGCACTAAAATCTGATCTTATAAAACCCTTTAGAGTTGCAGAATCTCCTGTTCAATTTGAATGTATCGTCAAAGAAGTAGTTGAATTAGGAACAGAAGGTGGTGCAGGTAACTTAATTATTTGTGAAGTTGTTAGAATACATATACAAGAAACAGTTTTAGACTCAGAGGGAATGATTGATCAAACAAAAATTGATCTTGTTGCAAGAATGGGAGGAAATTGGTACAGCCGGGCAAATTCTGCTTCTATGTTCGAAATAACAAAACCCATATCAACTTGTGGGATTGGTTTTGATTCACTTCCAACAGATATCAAATGCTCAAAAATTTTAAGTGGTAATAATTTAGGTCAATTGGCAGGTATCGAAAATTTACCAGATGAAACAAAAGTAAATGAATATAAACTTATGGAATTAAGTGATTTATTTGTATCTTTAGAGGATAATCCAATGGACTTAGAACTTGCCTTACACAATAGGGCAAAAGTATTATTAGATGAAAATAAATTAGAGGAGGCTTGGCTTACTTTGCTCTCTTTTAATAATTAATAATTATAAAAATATAAAAGACAATGTTTAAACTAACCGGAACTGTAAAATTAATCAACGAAACTCAACAAGTAACAGAAAAATTTTCTAAACGAGAATTTGTAGTTTCTGAAACTAGCTCAATGTACCCACAAGACATCTTGTTCCAAGCAACACAAGACAAATGTTCGATATTAGATAATATCAAAGAGAATGACCAAATTGAAGTTTCATTTAATTTGCGTGGAAGAGAATGGACTAGTCCAACAGGAGAAGTGAAATACTTTAATTCTTTGGAAGCTTGGAGAATTGAAAAAGCCGGGCAGGTAAACGTTATGCCTTCTGAGGGGCCTTCTGCTATGTCACTTGGTTCTGAGCCAGTTGCTTCTATGAGCGCTACAAATAATACCTCATCGGAAAATTCTGACGAGACAGACGATTTACCGTTCTAATTCCTTTTAATACATTAGGATTGCCAAGCCGCAACCGAACAAAATACTAATTAGTTTGATCAAATTAAACTTGTGGTTTTCACTAGTTTCAAAAATAATTGTAGTGGAAATATGTAAAAACATTCCTACAACAACCGCAAGAATGATATGTACATCAAGTCCTATTTGCTCAGGAGAGACATACAATCCAAACAATACACCAATTGGGGTCATGGAGGCAAATGCGAGGAGGACAAGCCACGATTGAACAAGTGATAATTTTGTATTGATTAATAAAGTCATTAAAGCAATTGAAACAGGAATTTGATGAAAGATAATTCCCCAAAAAATAGAACCGTGGGCATCTGCATGCTCAGAGATAATTCCAGCATATTGATTTCCAAGAGGAATTCCCTCGATTATAGAGTGAACAGATAAAGCAAAAAATAAAACCAAAGGAAATGATTGCTCCTTGTGCACATGAACATGGCCGTGTTCAATACCACCAGAAAAATATTCTAATATTAATTGAATTAAAAACCCGGATAAAATAAATATACCCATTTTACTGGCTTCATCTTGGTATAAATCGGGTAATAAATGTTGGAAAATAATGGCTAAAAGAAATCCTCCACTGAAAGAAAGGGCCAACTTAATAAAGTGACTTTTGTTTGTCACCTTAAAGTAGCTTACAATTATTCCTCCTGCGATTACGGAGAGAAAAAGCCCAACAAAAACAAGCGCTAAATTCATGTTTTTAATTCTGCAATAATAATCAAACGATCTGAATTATCCTCAGAAAAAGCCTCTAATTGAAAAGAACCAAAAGTTTCTTTAATGGTAAAATTGGGACTTAACAAAGATTTAAAGTCTTCAAATTTTAATGCTTGAACCCGCTCTGTAAAGTGAAAATCGCGACCTTCATCAGAAAATTGAATGTCTTTTACAAGATGAGTGCCATCAAAACTCCTTGTTATGTTGAAAGAAATACCACCGATTACTTTATTTTCTTGCGCAATTAATTTTCGGATCACTTTTGAAGCGTTCATAAAATCAATCACAAATATTCCTTTTGGATGTAACATTTTTGAAACAGAGGAGCAAACTTTTTGATTTTCCTCAGAA
>SYKJ01000186.1 GCA_005798205.1 Bacteroidota bacterium
GCGGGTGAAAATCACAAATTTGCCAGACCAATGTACAATACGCATATATTCTTCAAATGGAAAATTAATTCGAACATTTAAAAAAGACAGTCAGGTAACATCACAAGATTGGGACCTAAATAATTTTAAAGGAATTCCGGTTGCAGGAGGAGTCTATTTAATTCACATTGATGTGCCTAACGTCGGTCAGAAAGTTCTGAAGTTTTTTGGAGGAATGAGACAGGTTGATTTACAAGGCATTTAATTTATTTAGCTAAGATTATGAAAAATACAATTAAAAATTTAGCATTTGGGTTTGTAGTAATGACTACTTTCTATGTAATTGGCGGAAATGAGGACCGTGTTGGTTCATCTGGCGCAGCAAATTTGTTGATTAATCCATGGGCTAGAAGTTCTGCCTTAGCGGATGCTGCCTATGCAAATACAAATGGTTTAGAGGCTAGTTATATGAATATTGCTGGACTTGCTTTTACGGATAAAACTCAAATCAAATTTAATTATACAAATTGGATGGGAAGTTCTGCAGGAATTGGAATGAATTCAGCTGGTATTGCGCAACGTATTTCTGAGTCTAGCGTCATAGCAATTAGTATTCAATCAATGAATTTTGGCGATATTCCAATTACTACTGTTGCAAATCCAGAGGGTAATATTGGATTTTTCTCCCCTCGTTCAAATATCTTTAGTTTAGGATATGCACGTTCTTTTTCATCTAGTATTTCTGCAGGAATTAATTTAAAGGTAATATCTGAAAGTATTTCTAATTTACGAACTTCAGGAGTTGCTCTTGATGCAGGGGTTAGGTATGTTACTGGTGTAAATGAAAATATAAAATTTGCTATTACATTAAAGAACATAGGTCCAGTTATGCGATACAAGGGCGATGGATTAGCACAACAAGTTTCGTACATTTCAAATGATAACATAGCTTCTTTAGAGGAAAGATCAGCTACTTTTGAAATGCCATCTTTACTTTCTATTGGTGGGTCTTATGATTTCATCTTTGACCCTAAAAATAAATTAAATCTTTCTTTAGGCTTCACTGCAAATTCATTTATGAAAGATCAATATAGAATTGGCTTAGATTATAGTATGACCAATGAAAAGTATGCATTTAACATTCGGGGTGGATATTGCTATGAAAAAGATATAACTTCTAATGAGAATCGTTCCAATGCACTTGTTGGACCCTCAGCAGGTTTTTCAGTTGATGCATTAGTAGGTAAAAACAAAAATGCTTTAGGCCTTGAATATTGCACTCGTTTTGCTGGAATTTTTGGACTTATCCATACGGTTGGATTAACAATCAGTTTGAAATAAAATATATTTTTTTTATGTATTTAAGAGAGCTCAAAAGGCTCTCTTCTTTGTATTTAAAATTTCATGATTATGTCAAAAATAAATTATTATACTTTTGAAGGTTTGCAGAAATTAAAGGATGAATTAAATCATTTAAAAATGGTTGAGCGTCCGTCAATTTCAGAACAAATAGGCGAAGCGAGAGATAAAGGAGATTTATCAGAAAATGCGGAGTATGATGCAGCAAAAGAGGCTCAGGGAATTCTAGAAATGAAAATAGCTAAAATGGAAGCTATCGTTTCAAATGCACGTTTGATTGACGAAACACACATGGATAATTCTAAAGTTTTTATTCTTTCCAAGGTAAAAATTAGAAATAAAACGAATGCAATGGAAATAGAATACACTCTTGTAGCCGAAAATGAAGCAGATATAAAAGCTAAAAAAATTTCAATAGATTCTCCAATAGGAAAGGGTTTACTTGGAAAAAAGGTTGGTGATATTGCAGAAATACAAACGCCTGGTGGCCTTATTCAATTTGAAGTAATTGATATATCTCGATAATGGCCAGCATTTTTTCACAAATTGTTTCAGGAAAAATTGACTGTTACAAAGTTGATGAAAATGACGAATTCCTTGCTTTTCTTGATGTTAATCCAATTGCTATTGGCCATACCTTAGTAATTCCAAAAATTGAAGTTGATTACATTTTTGATTTAGAAGATGCACTATTATCAAGGATGATGATTTTTTCTAAAAAAGTCGCCAAAAATCTAAAAAGTAAAATTCCATGTAAAAAAATTGGGATAGCTGTCATTGGATTAGAAGTCCCTCATGCGCATATTCATTTGGTGCCAATTGATAGTCTTGCTGATATGGACTTTACCCGGAATAAATTAAAACTGAATACAGAAGAATTATCTATGACTGCTAGTTTAATAGCCAAACAATAAGATATATGATTTTCAATTCGATTGAGTTTGCTTTATTCTTTCCACTCGTATTCTTCCTGTATTGGTTTATCGCAAAAAAAAATATTAAATGGCAAAATATATTACTCTTAGGAGCAAGTTTATTTTTCTATGCATGTTGGGATTGGCGATTTGTTTTCCTCTTATCATTTTCGACTTTTTTAGGTTATTTTACAGGAATTCGTATCGAAATAGCGAAAGCACAATCTTCAAAAAAATTCTGGTTTTGGTTGAGTATCATCTTAAATATAGGGTTTTTAGCTATTTTCAAATATTATAATTTCTTTGTTGATTCATTTGCTAAACTATTCAATAGTTTTGGTATGCATCTGGACTCGTCTTCGATTATTTTAAATGTTATTTTACCTGTTGGTATATCCTTTTACACGTTTCATGTTTTATCCTATGTAATAGACATTTATTATGGACGAATTAAAAGCGAACGTAAGATTGTCGATTTTGGACTTTTTGTTGCATATTTTCCTTTACTAGTAGCTGGACCGATTGAGAGAGCAACCCATCTCTTACCCCAAATTCAGAAGGAAAGAACTTTTGATTATGGAAAGGCTGTAGATGGTTTAAGACAGATTCTTTGGGGATTATTTAAAAAGGTTGTTATTGCTGATGGTTGCGCGGAATGGGCCAATATGATTTTCGATGGATATACAGATTACTCTGGAAGTACACTTTTCATGGGAGCATTTTTCTTTACAATACAGATCTATTGCGATTTCTCTGGATATTCGGATATAGCGTTGGGAACATCTCGCTTATTTGGAATTGAATTACTTCGAAATTTCTCATTTCCATACTTCTCAAGAGACATTGCTGAATTTTGGAGAAGATGGCATATCTCTCTCACCACTTGGTTTAGAGATTATTTGTATATTCCTTTGGGAGGAAGTAAAGGTGGCACATGGATGAAAATTCGAAATACGTTTATTATATTTCTAGTTAGTGGCTTTTGGCATGGCGCAAATTGGACCTTTATTGTTTGGGGAGCTCTCAATGCTTTCTATTTCCTTCCATTTATGTTAACAAATTCAAATAGAAACAATTTGGAAATTGTAGCTCAAGGAAAATATTTCCCAAGTATACGAGAAGTAGCAGGAATGATTTTAACATTCCTGATGGCTTTATTTGGTTGGATTTTCTTTAGATCTGAAACAATGACTCAGGCTATCGAATTTATAAAACGCATGTTTACTTTTGATATGTTTAAAAGCCCTAAATTACCTGAGTTAGCTGACATGACATTGGCATTCATAATTTTCTTTTTTATCATTGAATGGTTAGGTAGAGAGCATAAATATGCATTGGAACGATTTGGTTTTAGTTGGTATTTCACATTTAGATGGTTATTTTATTCTTTTCTTATGCTTTGTGTGTTTGTATTTTCAGGAAATGAGCAAGAATTTATTTATTTTCAATTTTAAGTGGTGAAGAATCTTTTAATTAGGTTATTAATTTTCTCAGGATGTTTTTTCATCTTTGATAAGGCTTTTTTATTCGTAAGAAATTCAGCTCCTGAACTTGAAGTTGACAAAAGGTTAGAGATGATTGTCGCTGGAAAAATACAGTCAGATGTGCTTATTTATGGTTCATCAAGAGGTGCGAGAAGTGTTATTGCTAAAGTATTTTCAGATTCTTTAGGTATTTCTGCATACAATCTCTCTTTTCCAGGATCAGATATAACATTCCATGAATATTTGCTACGCTTAACACTTGATACGAAGGGGAATAATAAACCAAAAACAATTATTTTAGTCGTTGATGACAGCGATGAATTAAAAGTGAGTAAAAGCTTGAAATTCCGACTTGATCGTATGTATTCATTGGTCAAATACAAAGCCATTCGAGAGGAACTTGTGAGACGCAAGGAGAAGAAACCTTTACTCAACGAACTTTTTGTAATACATCAATTAAACAAATCTAATTTTTTATTTAAGAAAAAGAAATTCACTAAGAACGATTCAATAATGCCTTGTGGTTCAATGCCAATTTCACATCAAAAAAAAACATTTGATAAAATTTTTAATAAGTTAACTTATAATTATTCAATGGATGGTGAATTAATACAAAAAGTAATAGCCATAAAAGCTTTTAAAAATCTTTGTAAAAAAAACAAAATTGAATTAATTGTAGCTATTCCACCAAATTTTAGGCCAGTATCAAAAGGTTTAGCTAGTAGATTAGAACAAATTATGAAGGGTGATGCTACTATTTGGGAGTATAATCAAAATAATCCTGTTTATTCAAACCCAGATTATTTCTTTGACAACGCGCACCTTAAAATAAACGGTTCTTACATTTATACTAATGAACTTGTTAAATTTTACGGTGAAAAGCACAAACGATAGACTAATATTTTTGGCTTTTCTTTGTTTGGCTTGCATGTTTAATTTTATCTGATACAGTTATAGTTTTTTTCATTTTAAACCAATTACATCCTTTTCTAGTGTGCAGAATTATAGAATAAATACCTGGTTTTGAATAATAATGCTTTGGATTTTTTTTGTTGGAGGTATTTCCATCTCCAAATTCCCAAAAATATTGTTCTGCTGTGGAATAGTAGTTGGAGATGGAAATACTCAACCATTTTTCTTTTACATTAAAATTTGATTTTACAAACTCTTTATCGTCATCTATATCTCTATCTAGATTGTAGTTTCGATAATAACTTAAAACATATCCTGCAGTTGCCTTTTGAATATTTTTAGCAATGGTTGCATCTATTTGTTTTGGAAATGCACCATCAACTGGAGATTCCTTGTAAATGGCTGTATAAAATGTACACGCTGCAATATAGCTGCCATATGGACTTGGATGTGAGTTGTCTGAGGTATATAGATTCAATTCTGGATATTTTTCCCTCACATGCTTCCAAACCATTCCTACAGGTGCAACGGGAAGTTTTCCTGTAGCCTCACTCAATTGTAGATAACCTTTTCGAATTCTCTCCTGCATGAGTTCATAGCTGTCATCTGGAATTGAGTCTTTGAATCCCTCCGCATAACCCCAGGTCATATAATAAAATATGTTAATGCATGGATTATATTTTTTTAAACTATCGATGAGTTGCTGCGCATAAGGAATCGTTTGTGCTACAATTGTAGCTGAATCTTTCGCTAATTCGCGGCTATATCCTTGTATAAATACATAATCCCAGTTACTCGCTTTCATCTTTTTGTAAGTATTTTCCCTAAGTGCATGACCTTTTAGTGAACTTCCACTTACAGCTAAAGTGTCAACAATGACCTTCTTCCCTTTTGAACTAGCAAGGTTTTGATAAATCTTAAAAAGGTAGTTCATGTGGGTATAGCTGTTACCAATAAACAAAACATTTGTGGGCTGTGCGTTTGCTACACTGAAAAAAGAACAAAAAAGAAAGATATTCCAAAGTTTCATTTTTTCTTTTTGAAAGTAATTAGTCTAAGAAATGAATCGTATTTATCTTCTAAGATATCAATATAATGCACCATTAAAGTGAAAAATAATATGGCAATTACAGAAATTCCTGCTGCAGTCCATGGGCCAAGGCTCTCGTTAAAAAATAAAGGTTTTAGACCAAATCCAAAAATTCCTCCGTATAATATGATGACATGTACGATATAAATTGAGAGTGTATTTTGCCCAAGTTTTAAAAATAATTTCAATTTTAAATCACAATACTTATCAACTAGTATAAAAACCCCTATGATTGAAACAACTGCTCCAAAATGACCAAAGGCATTCGCATTAAGCACATATAAACCCTTTTGAGTAAGGCCTATCCACTCAGTAAAGTTATCCACTTGATAGAAAAAAGGTTGGATAAACAAGATAATAAATATACCTCCAACTATAAATAGCATCCCAAACCAGAATTCTTTAGTTTTGTTTTCATAGGTTCGGATTAAGCTCCCAAGCATACCTCCGAGAAGTGTATATCCTGAATATCGTATAAAGCTGAAGTCAGAATATTTCCCATAAAACATATTTTGAATAAAACTTGGGGCATTTTGGGGCAAATAATTTGGTCTAGTTTGTATTCCATTAGTAATAGCCTGCTCATCCATCAGAATATAGTTTTTCAAATAACTATAACAAATAAAAAGTAATAAGCTACAAATTAAATAATACCAGTGAAGTGATCCTTTATTAATCCATTTAAAAATACCATAAACGATTAGTAAAAAAAAGAGACCTACCCCAATTGCTTGAAGAACGTGAAAGGCAAAAAACCAATCTAAGTGGAGTTTACTCCAATAATAAATTGATTTGCCAATAACCCATAAATTCAATTGAATAAAATATCCCCAAAAAAGCAATTCTAATACTCTTTTAAAACCTTTTTTTACACGAATATTTTTAAAATAAGGAATACTATTGTCCACAGAGAGTAAATAAATAAAGATTACACCAGTGACAGTAAAAAATAAGGGAGCAGTAACTCCATGAATAATATGCCATAATTTAAACAATAGGTATTCTTCTTTTCTATAGTCATTTGAAAGAGCTGCTCCTGTAAAATGCCCTTCAATCATTAATAAAATTGAGGTACTTCTAGCTAAATCGATAAATCGAAGTCTAGGGGGCTTTTTTGGCTTTTCTGAATTTGAGATTGATTTTGTTGTCAAGTAGCCAGTGTGTTTAAGGGATTATTTCAGCTGTAATATACAATTCTAATCTTTCTTTAAATCCGTCAATCTCCAAAAATAATGATTTATGTATGAATCCTTCCGTTTGATCTGTAGAAAGAATGAAACTAAGTAAGTATGTTTTTTCATTACCTTTTTTATTTTTTTCTATTTTGTAGGAAAAATTAGAATCAGAATTCACAAGATTAATTTGTAAATCTGCAGCTGAAGCACTTTCAAAAACGAATTTCCCACTTAGCGTCCCTCCTTTTTTCACAACGCCAAAATCAATAAGTGGTATTTTACAAAATAAAGGGAATGGTGTTTCGTTTTTTTCAATTTCTATTTTTTCAATTTCTATTTTTCGTTCAATACATGCATCCTTTGAGTAGACAGATTTTTTTTGATCAAAATAGTCGTCACTTGTTTCTTGATTTGCAAAATATTCTCCAAATGGAGCAAATGAAAAAGTAACTAGTCCTCCATTTATTGCTTTACCTTCAATGTATTCTTTAAAGATACCGTCATTACATAAAGTAAAATAGCGGGTAATTGAGGATATCCTTCTTTTGGTTAAATTGACATTGTATTTTGTTTTTGCAAGTGGGCTAGCAAAGCCTCTTAAATGAATTGTAATTTTTGAACCTTTCACCAGTTCTTTTAGCAAGGAAGATTTAAATACCTCTAAATCGTTATATCCTCTTCTAACTTCTTCATCAAAAAATTTTTCTACTTCCAATCGATTCTTTGATGCACTATCTAAGCCGTATCCTTTTCCTACTTCTTCAATATATTTTGGAAAGGCTTTTTCGTATAAAAGATAGCTTGTTTCGTAATCCATAGTGCTCACTGTGTCCCGTGTTCTAGCGTCTGGCTGATCATTTTCAAAATATAGTGTGATAGGGAGCTTAAATACTGTAACTTTCTCTTTAGGGTATGAGGTATAAATATCACTACAACAGGTTGGATTCTTTGAGTAAAAACTCCCTATTCGATTAGAGGATAAATAAGTTGTATCGTTGTATTTAAAAAAATACTGATCATTAGCAGGACTATTGATTGGTTGCCCTAGATTTATAGGTGGTAAAAATTCTGTTTTGTAATCACTATAAAAAATATCTTGCCCTCCAAATCCAAAATGCCAAGAGGAGGAAAAATAGAGGCGCTTAGTTGCATTATCATACCACGGACTTAATTCATTATCGGGTGAATTAATTTTACCACAATTTAAGGGATTTGTAAAGACGCCATTTTGGAATCTAGTCATCCAAATATCCATGCCACCTTTTGTACCTGTTCTATCAGAGGTAAAAAATAATACTTCCTCGCCTTCGATTTCTACAATGAGAGGCATAGTTGTGTTTTTACCTTTTTCATTTATTACTTCGTCTAGAGGTTTGATATTGCTCCAATCTCCGTTTGAATAATCAGCAACTAGAATTTTACAAGAATATGCAAAACCAGTATCCGAACACATGCTGAAATAAAAACGTTTGCCATCAGGAGAAAAACTTCCGTTTCCAGAATTTAATTGAGCACTTTCGAGCGCATTGATTTTTTTATTTACTTCAAAAATCCCGTTTTTAATTTCTGAGGAATAAAGTTTTGTTTTATAGGTTTTAGAATAAACTTCTTCGTTCACATCATTTATAGAATCAGCTCTCAATGACGAAAACAGCAAGCGCTTGTCTCGAACAGAATGCCCAAATTCTGAATCATTGGAATTAACATTTTCAGGCAATCGAATTAAGGTTGTATCTAAATTAGTACTATCATTTAAATGCTTTAGCACCCAAGCGATTGATTCAACTTCTTTTGATGCTTTTTTATACAAGTAACTGGTTTTATCTTCCAAGTAGAATTTTTTAGCAGTTTTCATCGTTTCAAAAGCATGTTTATATGCACCCATCTGTTTTTCCATTAAGGCC
>SYKJ01000187.1 GCA_005798205.1 Bacteroidota bacterium
GCATGCATGAAAAAATGAGTTACAACTTGAAATGGTTGGAATAATGGTGAGTTGACGTAGTGAGCACCAAAACTTGAAATTAAATCGATTCCACGAGATTCTAAAATAAATGTGGCAACAAAAAAAACAATGTTTAGGATTAATATATTTTTGGTGACCTGTGGTAAATTATTCAGCATACTTAAAATTTTGCAGCAATTTCTTGCATTCCGAGCGTATTAATTATTTTTTTACCACCTGCTGTATAGCTGTGATCTTTGCATTGAAAAAGTTGTTCAATAAGTATTTTTGCTTTATCAATATTTGTTATTACTGCACTTGAACTTGAAGCTCTTGCAATACTTGATATTATTTTATGAGCAAAGTCTCCTTTTTCGATATCTCGGTGGAGTATTGTTTCAAACAAATCACTTAATGTATTTTCAATTTGATTGTCAGAAATTAAACTCGGCACACCATTTAATTCAAGAATTTCCTCATTCATTGTTCCAGAAAAACCAAGCTGATTTATTAAGGAAATATTATTTTCCCAAGCTGTAATTTCATTCTTTGCCATTTTTTTTTCAAATGGAAAAATCAGTTGTTGAGATAAAATGGGTTGATGAATAAATTTAGCCATTAATTCATCGTAAAGAATTCTCTCAGTTGCACGTTTAACATCAATTATAAGTAGGCCAGATTTACAATTTGAAATAAGGTATTTTCCTCTTAGCAAGAAATTCTGATCCGTGTCGAGTTCATCATTAAATTCTATTTCGTTATTTGTAACATTTTCCTCTTCTTTGATTGCATAAAAATTTGCCCAATCTTTTTCGCTTGGATTTTCCTTTCCAAAGCCCTGAGTTTTTATTCCATTGGAAAAACCTGGGGTACTTGCTTTACTATTAGAGCTTGTTGATTGAAAGGGATTAAAATTAGGATTTACCTGTATTTGAGGAGCAATGGGTTCAGTTTTTCGTAGCGAGGAAGGAATGTCAAAACTCGTTTCTAATTCAAAATCCATAGTTGGAAACACATTGTATTTTCCCAAGGACTGCTTGATGCTACTTAATAAAATTGAATAGATGAATCGATCTTCTTCAAATTTTATTTCTGTTTTTGTAGGGTGAATATTTACGTCAATTTTTGCAGGATTTATCTCAAAAAATATAAAATAGCTCGGAAAAGTTTTTTGTGGAATTAATCCCTCAAATGCTTTTGAAACAGCGTGATGAAAATATGCATCTTTAAAAAATCGCTTGTTTACGAAAAAGAATTGTTCGCCTCTGGTTTTGCGTGCAGCCTCTGGTTTTCCTACAAAGCCAATTATTTTAACAATATTTGTTTCCTCCTCAAGTGGCACAAGTCGCTCGTTGTTTGCTTTTCCTAGAACATCAACGATGCGCTTTCTTAAATTGGCACTTTGTAAATTATAAATTTCTTGTGTGTTGTGGTGCAATGAAAAACGGATTTCAGGATGTGCGATTACAATGCGCTCAAATTCTTCACGAATATGACCAAACTCAACGGTATCGGATTTTAGGAAATTTCTCCTTGCCGGAACATTGTAAAATAAATTTTTAATTTCAAAAGATGATCCTTTTGGACAAACTGTTTTCTCGCTGTTTTTTATCGTATTTCCCTCGATATTGAGAAGCGTTCCGGTTTCCTCTTGATCTTTGTGTTTGGTTTTAAGTTGAACATGAGAAATCGCAGCAATTGAGGCAAGTGCTTCTCCACGAAATCCTTTTGTTTGAAGTTGAAATAAATCGTCTGCAGTAGCAATTTTACTTGTTGCGTGCCTCAAAAAACACGAAGCTGCATCTTCCTCTTGCATTCCATCTCCATCGTCAATAACTTGTATAAGCGTTTTGCCAGCATCTTTTATGACCACCATTATATTAGTTGCCTGAGCATCGATTGCATTTTCCATGAGTTCTTTAACAACAGATGCAGGTCGTTGGATCACTTCACCTGCTGCTATCTGGTTTGCAATGTGTTCTGGAAGTCGTTGAATTATACCCATCAATTCATCATTTTATGAATAATGGATTGAATTCCTTCAATACCATTAAAGACAAAATAGCCTAAAATAAGTAAAAAAGCAATTAAAATTAGTGTTCGGAAATTTGCTTGATAATTTGCTTGTTGCCTTGTGCGACCGAGCGACCATGAATCACGAAATTGTTCCCTCAAAAAAGCTTTTCTTTCCTCATCACTGAGGTTTTTTGCATCTTCAAATTGCTTTTTTTTTAGCGCGAGTCTTTCTTTTCGCTCGTCGTAGTATCTTGGAAGATAACTGAAGCGTTTATTTTGGGCTTTTATATTGAGAAATTTGAATGCCATAGAGGATATACAAAAGTAATGATAATACTAAAAAAAATACTTTTTTTTGCCGAGTTTATTTTATGAAATTACTCCGTTTTTTCGTTGTAGTTCAATTCCTTTCCAAAGGTTTCTTTGAGTCGTGAAATGCTATAAAAAGCAAGGGTAATAAAAAATAATCCTATTATGAGTGCTGAAAACCCGTCATTGAAATTTACTGTTAACAAGCCAAAGAAGAGCATAATGATTGGCACTGATCCTCGAACAAAATTTGGAATTGTATTTGCTGCTGTAGATCGAATGTTAGTGCCAAATTGTTCAGCTGCAATGGTTACAAATATCGCCCAATATCCAGTACCAGTTCCTAAAAGAAAGCACATTAGGTAATAAATATCATTTGTAATAATCACAAAGTAATTTAAAAGAAATAGAAAAATGACGCTTGTTGCTAATGTGAAACTCAAATACAAATAGACTACTTTTTTTCTGCTCTTTAATATTTGGCTTAGAAGTCCTGAAAGTAAATCTCCAAATGATAGGCCAATATATGCATACATCACAGCTTTCCCATTCTCAATTTCTTTTAATCCTAACCATGGCCCAAAATTGTCTTTTGAGTTCATGATTAAAAGCCCAATAATATACCAAATTGGAATGCCTATTAAAATACAATGTATGTATTTTATAAAATTTTGTCTCTGAAAAAAAATGATTTTTAAATCTCCCTTCTTTACCTGTTTATCTTCTTTTCCTTTAAGAAAAAACGAGGATTCTATCGTGCCGATCCTAAGTAGAAGCAGGAGAAGTCCCATAAGACCTCCAACGATATAGGCCACCTGCCAATTTTGAAGCGCCAATCCAAAAAAACGCTCGAAAAAATAGGTAATACCAATTCCATTTGCTCCAACTAAGGAGGCAACTACTGCACCAAGCGCTCCAAAAGTTACAATGATCATTGTGCCATACCCTCGGGATTCTTTAGACATTATTTCAGATATTAGAGTGATTCCAGCACCTAGTTCACCGGCAAGTCCAATTCCTGCCACAATTCGAATTAAAGCATAACTCGGAATATCTGTAACAAATGCATTTGCAAGATTTGCAATGGAATAAAGAATAATGGAACCAAAAAGCACTTTCAAACGCCCTTTTTTATCGCCCAAAATACCCCATAATAAACCACCAAGTAGCATTCCCAGCATTTGCATATTGAAAAGAAACTTTCCGGTTGAAGCAATTTCTTCAGAACTTGCAAAGGGCAATATTTGTTGCAAACTTTCTCCTTTTACAACTCCAAAAAGTACTAAATCGTAGATATCTACAAAATACCCAAGTGCTGCAACAATTAAAACAAGAATTATTTGTCGCCTATTTTTATTTTCACTCGCTTGCAATTTGTGCTGTTTTTAGTTAGCCAAAATACGAATATTAATCTATAGTTTTATCTAACGACAAATTGTTGATGAAATGTTTTTCTTTCCTTGAATGGCAATTAAACATTTTACTACTTTTGTTCAAAATCAGTTAAGATGGGAAATAATTTATTAAAGGGAAAGCGCGGAATTATTTTTGGCGCATTGAATGAACAGTCGATTGCATGGAAAGTTGCCCAACGTGCTCATGAGGAAGGAGCAGTTTTTGTACTGACTAACGCGCCAATCGCAATGCGGATGGGAGAGATTAATAAATTAGCGGCAGAAACTGGAAGTCAGGTTATTCCTGCTGATGCAACGAGTATCGAGGATCTTGAAAATTTAGTAACGAAATCCATGGAAATTTTAGGTGGAAAAGTAGATTTTGTTTTGCACTCTATTGGAATGTCACCCAATGTAAGAAAAGGAAAGCATTATACAGAAAGTAATTATCAATATTACAATCAAACCATGGACGTCTCTGCTATTTCCTTGCATAAAACTTTGGCTACTTTGTACAAACACGATGCGGTAAATGAATGGGGTTCTGTTTTAGCCTTAAGTTACATTGCAGCACAGCGAATTTTTCCTGATTACAACGACATGGCTGATGCAAAATCATTATTGGAATCAATCACTCGATCTTTCGGTTACCATTACGGTATAAAGAACAAAGTGCGGGTTAATACAATTTCGCAATCTCCAACAGTTACAACAGCAGGACTTGGAGTTAAAGGATTTAATGAATTTATTAATTTCTCTGAGCAAATGTCACCATTGGGAAATGCTCCTGCGTTAGCTTGTGCAGATTATTGTATTACTTTATTTTCTGATTTGACACGTTATGTAACCATGCAAAATTTATTCCACGATGGTGGTTTTGTAAATACTGGTGTCACACAAGAAGTAATTGAGCGATTCACTGATAAATAAAATTAATATCACTTTTTCAAGTATTTTTTTGCTGCCCAAAATGTTCCAAAAGGTAGAAAAGCTGCAATAAATAATACGAGACACAGACTTTTAGACCATTTTTCTCTGATAAAAAAAAGAAGAATGTAAATGCAGAATACGAGGAAAAATATTCCGTGAATCATTCCAACAATTTTATTCGGCCAACTTAGGTCAAACTTATATTTTAAAATCATGGTAATGAGCAGGCCAATCCATGAAACACCCTCTAGGATTGCAATAAAATGAAATTGCTTCAATAATTTTGTTGAGTTCATTGTTTTGTTTGCTTTTCTAATCCATATAAACGGTCACGTAATCTTGCAGCTTCTATAAAATCAAGTTCTTTTGCTGCGTTTTCCATGGCTTTTTTAGTTGCTTTAATTTGCTTTCTCAATTCCTCAGAGTCTGTATATTCTGGATTTTCTTCTGCGGCTAATGGAACAGTTTCACTTTGTTCGTAACGCATTTGACGCATTGCTTGGTCACCATCAGCAACTTGAGTTGCTCCGATAATTTTTTCTTTGGATTTATTTAAAGCCGTTGGAGCTAAGCCATTTTCTTCGTTGTATGCTGTTTGTAATTTTCTTCTTCGTAGTGTTTCATCAATGGTTTTTTGCATGGAATTTGTGATTTTGTCAGCATACATAATAACTTTTCCATTTAGGTTTCTTGCAGCTCTCCCAACAGTTTGTACCAATGAGCGTTCGTTTCTTAAAAATCCCTCTTTATCAGCATCTAGAATTACAACTAAGGAAACTTCAGGTAAATCTAAGCCCTCTCTTAATAAGTTAACGCCAATTAAAACATCAAAAACTCCAAGTCGTAATTGTCGCAATATTTCAACGCGTTCGATTGTATCAATTTCACTATGGATGTAGCGACACAAAATACCCAATTTATCTAAGTATTTTTGCAGTTCTTCAGCCATTCGCTTGGTTAAAGTTGTCACCAAAACTCTTTCTTGCACTTTTATCCGTTCTTGAATTTCCTCAATTAAATTATCAATTTGATTTGTGCTAGGTCGAACCTCAATGATTGGATCTAGCAGACCTGTTGGACGAATGACTTGCTCGATCATTATTCCCTCCGATTTTTCGATTTCGTAATCTGCAGGTGTTGCAGATACATAAATTCGTTGTTGTGCCATCCCTTCAAATTCTTCGAACTTTAAGGGGCGATTGTCAATTGCAGCTTGCAAACGAAAACCGTAATCTATTAAATTGATTTTTCGAGCCCTGTCGCCGCCATACATTCCTCTCACCTGTGGAAGTGTAACATGGCTTTCGTCTATCACCATCAAATAATCTTGGGGGAAATAATCTAAAAGGCAGAAAGGTCTCTCACCGGGCATTCTGCGATCAAAATAGCGCGAATAATTCTCAATACCTGAACAATATCCTAATTCTCGAATCATCTCTAAATCGTAATTAACACGTTCATCGAGGCGTTTGGATTCCTCCAATTTACCTTCTTTTTTAAAATTTTCTACTTGCACTATCAAATCATCTTGAATTTGTTCAATAGCCTGTTTTGTATTTTCAGGACTTGAAACAAATAAATTAGCAGGAAATATATCAATTTCGGTATAGCTTTCAATTTTTTGATTCGACTCTGGATCAATGGATGTAATTCCCTCAATTTCATCTCCCCAAAAAGAGATTCTAAGAGCATAATCAGAATAGGCCAAGAAAATATCAACAGTATCTCCAATAGCACGAAAGTTGCCGCGTTCAAATTTTTCACCTGCTCTAGAGTACAAGTTCTCAACTAGCTTGAAGAGAAATTTATTTCGTGGAACTGTATCACCAATTTTCAAGTGAATGATACTATTCTTAAACTCGTTTGGATTTCCAATTCCGTAAATACACGATACAGATGCTACGACAATAATATCTTTTCTACCTGAAAGTAGGGCGGATGTTGCTGAAAGCCGTAATTTTTCAATTTCGTCATTGATTTGTAAATCCTTTTCGATGTAAGTTCCGGTAACTGGCAAATACGCTTCAGGTTGATAGTAATCGTAGTAGGAAACAAAATATTCAACTGCATTTTCAGGAAAAAACTGCTTGAATTCACCGTATAATTGTGCTGCAAGTGTTTTGTTGTGCGAAAGAATTAAAGTTGGCCGATTTATACCAGCAATTACATTGGCTACCGTGAATGTCTTCCCACTTCCAGTAACTCCAAGTAAAGTTTGGTGTTCTATTTTCGCCAACAATCCCGCTATTAATTGTCGAATGGCTTCAGGTTGGTCACCTGTAGGTTTAAATTCTGAGACGAGTTGAAAATCCATTGTGGAGAAGATGGGATTCGAACCCACGACCTCTTGACTGCCAGTCAAGCGCTCTAGCCAACTGAGCTACATCCACATTTTGTTAATATAAAAAAGCACAACGTTGAGCTGTGCTTTAATTGTGGTACCTCCAGGAATCGAACCAGGGACACAAGGATTTTCAGTCCTTTGCTCTACCAACTGAGCTAAGGTACCAGCCATTTAGTGTCGCAAATTTAATAATTTTTTCTTGCAATATTCAAATTCAAATTCAAATAAACTAAAAAAGGCATCGTATCTTTGTTTAGATGAATGATTTAATTGATTTGTATATAATTGATGCTGGCAACTCCCGAGTTAAGTTTGGTAAATGTAAAAATGGTGAGTTAATTAATTTGAAATATTTGAATGATATAACTCTCTTACGCAAACAAATTAAGGAGAATATTCCAATTGCAGTTTCATCGGTTCTTAATTCACAATTTAAAAAACAAATAGAAGAATTAAATAATCCTATTTTTTGGATTAATCATAAGGTAAAGCTGCCTTTTAAAATTAATTACTCAAGTCCTAATTCGCTCGGTATTGATCGTATCTGTAATGTTGCAGCGATGTCAAAATTTAAAAACTTTTCACCTCGTCTTTCTATCGACATTGGTACTTGTGTTAAATTTGATTTTCTAAATTCTAAAAATGAATACGAAGGAGGTTCAATTTCACCAGGTCTTAATTTAAGATTTAAAGCTTTAAATTTGTTTACTCAGAAGCTACCACTAACCGCTGCTGTATTACACCCAAATCTTATTGGAAACTCCTCTGAGACCTCCATACAATCTGGCGTGATAAATGGAATGCAGTCTGAGATAAATGGATTAATAAAAGCATACAAAGAAAAATTCTCAGATTTAAGCATTTTTATTACTGGAGGGGATGCTCATTATTTTGAATTAGAACAAAAAAACAGCATCTTTGCAGAAAATTTTTTAACATTAAAAGGGATAATTCAAATTTATCATCTGAATGAGAAGTCTTCTTAGTTTTTTTCTGTGTATTGGAATATCAAGTGTAATTGCTCAATCTATTACAACAAATCCTCTCTCTTATTATGGAATTGGCGAACAATCTTTTGGGAGTAATGCTATATATTCTGCTCTTGGGCAAAATACTATTTCCCTTTTTGATTCTACTCAATTAAATTATTTTAATCCGGCTGCTTATTCTTCTCTAAGCACAGGAAATACACTTCTATCTATAGGAATAAACGCAAGATTATCAAAATTTTCAGAACAAAATCTGCAAAAAGGCAATCTTGCGATCATGCCTGATCATTTTGCTCTGGGATTCAAGATATCCAAAAATGTAGGATTTGCTTTTGGTTTAAAACCATTTTCTTCTCGAGGTTATGAAATTATTGAAAATGATTCCATTAATTTAATACAAAATAAGTACGAGGGTTTTGGTGGTATCCATTCACTTTTTTTTGGAAGTTCACTGAGCATCATCAATCTTAAAAGAACTCATTTATCTCTGGGATTTAATGCAGCTTATCTTTTTGGTTCAATAACAAATTCAAGAAATTCGAGGTTATTTTCCTCTAGTTCGTCTTTTCCAGCTGGGATTGATAATTCCACTATTAAACTAAGTGGTCTAAATTTAGACCTAGGAATTTCTTGTAAACAAAAAATATCAAATAAGCAATCTTTTTGTCTGAGTAGCGTTTATTCACCTAATATCATGCTACAGAATTCAACAATTAGTGAAGGTCTATATTATGCCCAACTATCCTCCAACGGAATAGTTTATGATACTATTAACTACGAAAGTAGCAAGGTTGAAATTAATAATTCAAGTTTAAAATTTGGTTTTTGTTACTCTTGGGATTTACCTAATTGGACAAGAGATACAAGAGTACTTCATCCAAGTCTAAAGCTAGTTGGATCATATTCAAATTTAAAATCTACAATTTTAACAACGGAAAATACGATTAACCTTTATGGACTTGGAATTCAATTTATGCCTGAAACAAAGCTATTACAAAACCGAACAAATTATAAATTCTTTGAAAAAGTTTCTTTTAGAGTTGGATATTATTTTCAAAACAATACCATTTCAAACTTAACTTATAAATTTCAAAATAATGGCTTTACATTTGGCTTTGGACTCCCTATCTTGATGCAGCAATCATTATCTTCAATTAACATTGGATTTGTTCTAGGGAGAGTAGTAAGCGATAATTCTACAGCACTTGCGGAAAATTATTTTGGAGTTAACCTCGGTATTATTCTTGCACCTGCAAGTTTCGATAGATGGTTCAAAAAAAGGAAATTAGACTAATAAAAACTAAGATATAATGAAAACAATTCTTTTTGTACAATTTTTTATAATCATTGCAATATTTTCCAATCCTTTTGCTCAGGCTAAAACTCCAGCAGAAAATCCAGACTCTTGTAAATTTTATAAATATTTAGCGCAGGAAAAAAGGAAGTTAATCGAATCTGAAACAGATCAAAAAAGGAAGTTAATTTATTACAAGCAAGAGTTTAATTATTTATTAAGTAGCCAATTTTATTGCGGAAAGAGCTTCACTAAAAATAATTTTAATCAAATAATTCTTTCAGGTCAAAATATTCTTAAATTAGAAAAAGATTCAATAATTAAAATAAAGTATATCGATACTTTATTTACTGTAAACCAAAAGATTGATTCACTTAATTTTGGCGATAAAAACTTACTTCTTAAGTTAGCAAATTATGCTTTAAGCAAGTCTAGTGTTGATATGAATTTATGCGATAATTATTATGTTCGTGCTTTTAAGGATACTTCAATTAAATTTTCTGATGTTAATATCAATAACTATTTTTCCAATTTATATTCACTCTATTTAGCTGAAAGTGTTGCGGCAAAAAAAATTGATTTGAAAAAGCGTTTGATTAGCGAATATTTTATTTTATGTAAGTATATTGAAGATAATAAATTAAACATTTCAACGAGGGAATCAATAACAAATGTTTTTAACAGTCTTATCAAAAATTGCAGTGATTTATTAGAAGATTTAGCAGGTTTTATGAAAGATTTACCAAAAGACAATGATTTAAAAATAAATACGGTTAACAATTTTTTAGCTCTACTGAAGAATAAATCTTGTACAGATTCTAAGGAGTATGAAATGTTAATTGATACAATTATTAGAATAGATAAATCTAGTAATTCAGTTATTGCAAAAGCAGAATTACTTGTTGCAAAAAAACGCTATAGTGAGGCAATTACTGTTTTCAATTCTGCAAAGGCAATGATTACAAGTGCCTCTATAATTGAAGATATTGATTTTAGAATTTTAGAAATGCAATATCATAATCTTAAAAATTATCAGATAGTTTATAAAAGCGCATTAACCATCACGGGTCAACATAGAAGTAAAGCCCTTCTCTATGCCGCAAAGTGTGTTGCTATGTCTGCAAATGATTGTGGATCTTCAACATTTGAAAGAAAATGTAATTATCTCTATGCTGCAGAATTATGTGATAGAGCAGGTGATAGTGGAGCTGCAAAAACTTATCGTGCAAATGGCCCAACATCTGAGGATAAATTTAATAATTCAAACTTAAGCTCGATATCTTTATCGTGCTGGGGTGTTACAGTTTCTATTCGATAGGTGCATCTAAAAGTCAACTTTTCATACCTTGCCATTTTTGGTTTAGTACTTCTGGTTCAATTATCTTCATGTGAAAATGATATGGATTCTATTCAAAAGGTTACTTTTGATAATAGAACACCTGATGAAAGCACGCAAAAATTACATTTAGTTTATTATGATTTTGGCTCTGCGCAGGTTGAAATTTTTGCTGCGCGTGCAGAAACTTTCAGGAAAAACAAACACATAACAAAAATATACGATAGTTTGAGGGTAAATTTTTTTTCAAAGGATGGGAGTGTAACTTCATCATTGACTGCTTTATACGGAGAGATAAATCACACAGACGGAATTATTAAAGTTAGAGACTCAGTACGCTTGAAAAATTTTAAGAAAAAACAAACATTAGAAACTGAGCAGTTGGTTTGGACTCAAAAAGACAGTATGATTTATTCTGTATCTCAAGTTATCGTTAAATCACCAAAAGGCTATCTTTTTGGATCGGGTGTTCGAACAAAACAAGACTTTAGTTTTTATGAAATACTAACGCCTAAAGGAAGTGTTATTTTAGAAAAAGAACTAAATTTTAATGGTATATGAAGACCTATAATCAAATAATGCGTTTCTTTTGGCTTTTTGCCTCTGTAATAATCTTAATTGTTACCACTTTTATGTCCTTCAAAGAGGGTTTTAATAAA
>SYKJ01000188.1 GCA_005798205.1 Bacteroidota bacterium
AATTGAATTATTTACCCATGATAAAAATCAAGTAACAGCATTAGATTATTCATTGGCAGATTACATTGATTCAATTTGATTTGTTTTTATAATCATAAAACTATCGTTGTAAGTGTATTTTGTGATTTACTTATATACAGAAACTAACCAAACAACTACTACTCGTTTTCCATAGCCTTAACTCACATTTGATACACGCAAATTAAGCTTGCTCGTCGCTTTTTTACCTACATACGTTCTTTTGTAAAATAGATATGATTGCTATTGTTTTTCAGACTATTTGAGAAGAAAGTATACTCGGTTTTAGTTACCTGGTGAGCATACCCAAACTAGGAAAAGTAAAAAAATTGACTTTTATTAAAATGTGTTCTAAGGAGTCGCTTTATTTAAGCTCAAAAAGCGATTTATTTGGTTTTGGTCCCATGACAAGATAAAGAATTCCCCCATCTGAAATTTCCTTGTAATTTAAAAATGGTGTAGCGAGCGGCAATTTATTCCAACTAACCTTTTGAATATAACGATTTTTTTCGCTTTGATTTTTTGTCACGATTTCAATTGTTTTGCCATTCTCAAGTTGAACTTTCGCACTTGAAACTAATGGACTCGTAATCGCAAACTCATTAGAACCAGGACAAACGGGATAAAAACCAAGCGCAGTAAAAATATACCATGCACTCATCTGGCCACAATCATCGTTTCCACTCAGTCCATCTACTTTTGCTTTGTATTGATTTGGTAATATCATCCTTGTTTTTTCTTGAGTTTTCCAAGGTTCAGATGTATAATTATAAAGGTATGAAACATGATGCGATGGTTCGTTTCCATGCACATAATTTCCAATGATTCCCTCTTTCATGATATCCTCCGTTTTTTCGTAGTATTTCTCAGGAAGTTCCATTTCAAATAGCGAGTCCAAATGATAAATAAATTTTTTGTCTCCACCCATTAATTCAATTAATTTCCTCGGTTGATGGGGGACGTATAGACTATAATTCCAAGCATTGCCCTCAATAAATCCTTGTCCATGGGTATCAAGTGGGTCAAATGGACTCTTAAATTCACCTGAACTTAACTTTGGACGCATGAATCCAGTTTTTTTATCGAATACATTATTAAAATTTAATGAACGACTTTCAAACTGAGTAAACAATTCGTCATCTTTAAGGTATCGTGCCATTTGTGCTACACAATAATCATCGTATGCGTATTCAAGCGTTTTAGAAACTGAGCTACCACTGATATCTTCTGGGACATATCCAATCTTTTTGTAAGTGCCTAAACCCTGAAAAAAATCATTGTTTGCTGTGGTTTTAACTGCAATTAATGCACGCTGGTAATCAAATCCTTTCACTCCTTTCAACACTGCATCAGCAATTACTGGAATGGAATGGTAGCCAATCATACACCAATTTTCATTCGCATAATGCGACCAAACAGGTAACATATGATGAACACTTTGATCAAAATGTGCAAGCATGGAATTAACCATGTCAGCACTTCGCTTTTGTTGTATAATATTAAGTAAAGGGTGAAGCGCGCGATAGGTGTCCCATAACGAAAAAGTGGTGTAATTAACAAAACCCTCTGCGGTGTGTATATTTTGGTCTAAACCTTTATACTTTCCGTCATTGTCCATGTATATTGTTGGACCGAGAAAACAATGATAAAGTGACGTATAAAAACTTATTTTATCGTCTTTGGTTAACGTATTGACTTGTATAATTTCTAATTGCTTTTCCCACTTGAGTTGACCTTCCTCTTTTATTTTATCAAAATTCCAGTGTGGTATTTCAAGTTGAATATTTTTTAAAGCACCAGCAGTGCTTACCGGCGATATCCCAACTTTAAATTGAACACTCTCGCCCGCTTTTAAATCAAAGTCAAAATGTGCTTTTATTTTTTCGCCTGCACGTTCTGGAAAATTAGTTGACTCATCGAAATTTCGCCAAAATCCAATATAATTCATCTTTTCCGTATTCAATAATGCGTAATTTTTAATCTTGTGATCGCATTGTATGGCAAAGTAAACAGTCCGTGTTCTACCCCATCCATTTGTTTGTCGGTAGCCAGTTATCAAACTATCATTTTCTACCCTCAAAAAAGTCCAAACATTTTTTTCCTTGTAATTGTAGATGCCATGAACAAGGTCAAGTACCACATGAGGGTTGGTAGTATCATTGAACGTATACCGATGCATTCCTACACGTTCTGTACTTGTTAATTCAACATTTATATTGGTTTCATCCAGCTTGACACGGTAATAATTTGGTTGGGCAAATTCATTTTCATGGGAGAATGTTGAGCGATAACCAAGCTCAGGATTTTGTTTTGTTCCCGGATTTAGCTGAATTCTGCCATTCGCTGGCATCATCAATATATCCCCTAAATCAGAATGGCCCGTACCGCTAAAATGGGTATGGCTAAAACCTACAATCGTGGAGTCTACATACTGATAACCTGCACAATATCGATAGACATCTCCAGTATATTTTCCGTTATGAAATAAGGGTATTGTATCGGTATCTGGACTTAACTGTACAGAACCAAAGGGCACCGAGGCTCCAGGAAATGTATGTCCTGCATTTTTGGTCCCAATAAATGGGTTAACAAAATCAATAAGCTTATTTTGCCCAAAACCAGGCAGTGAGAAATAAAGTATTGAAAATAAAAAAATCAACTTCATTGTAACGCTACTAATCATATATTCAAATTGTATCTATCAATTCAACTATGCTAAATTTACATTATTAAATTGTGTATTCTTTAATAAATCCAACTAAATTTCGAAATGCATCTAACGCTACTAAAAAAGTAGAGGGCATCTCCGCAAAATCAATGTTTAAAGACCTTGATTTCGATTTATTATGTGTTAGCTGATTGTTTATTTTGCGCTTTGGTTTTTAAGGTACATTACTTTATTAAAAAGTCCCTTTTGTGTAAAACCAAAAAATAAATAGGATATTGGTATAATTATTTATTTTTCAACTTAAATTATCGTCCTCTGACTTTACTATATTCCTAATTTCTTTTTAATAAAGCATCACAATCAAATAGATTTCCCACACATTCAAGAGAAGTTAAAGCAGTATTCTTGCTTACATCCAAGGTGTTGAGTTGATTGTTAGAACAATACAACCAAGTTAAAGCAGCATTCTTGCTTACATCCAAGGTGGTGAGTTGATTGTTAGAACAAAACAATTCATCTAATTCAGCATTTTTGCTGACATCCAAGGTGTTGAGTTGATTATCATTACAATGCAACCAAATTAATGCAGTGTTCTTGCTGACATCCA
>SYKJ01000017.1 GCA_005798205.1 Bacteroidota bacterium
AAGTTTCCGAATGGGTGAAGCGGGCATTAAAACAGCTTTATCTGATAGTAAGGGCATAAACTTTTTTGAAATGTAAATTTAACAATTCTTTGAGGGTTTTAGTTCTTTTTACTTTTTAAAATTGACATATTGAAGCGTTCAAGTCTTGGATATAAAAAAATCCATAAATAATGCGCGGAAAGTGTTCCGATAATTGAGCCTGCCAAGACATCATTTAAAAAATGTTGAGATAAGTAAACCCTTGTTAAGGCAATAATTATGGCACACACTAAAAATAAAATCTGTAATGAAATTTTTGATGTAAAATAATATGCCAAAATTGTAAATAATACAAAACAACTTGTTGCGTGCCCTGAAGGAAAGCTATTATAAAAGTGATAACTAAAACCCTCAATTGTATGAAATGAACTGTCATTTTGAAAAAAATACATTGGTCGCATCATGCCATCAAAAACAAAGTGTTTTAAAAATTGAACAAGTCCAGATGTGATAAGAAATGAAATAAAAAATAGTATGCTAATTCGTAATTCAATAAACAAAAATACCACAGCGATTAAAATTAGAAAAAAACCATCTCCGACATGTGTTAAAATTGGAGCTAGATTATCAAGGATTGTAGTATGAAATTTATTAAAAGTGCTATGTAGTTCAATTTTATTATTCAAAAAAATAATAGCAAATGCAAAAAGCCAAATTGTTCTCAGACCCAAATTGTAATAAACCCCAATTTTACTTTTCATTTTTCAAAGGTATTATTTAGATTTTGTTTCTTTTATCATAATCGTAAATAAAACGGCATCGTAAGAAAAATGAGCTGCAATGCAAAACCAAAGACCAAATTCATAGTAAGCCAAGGAAATCAAAAAAATAAATGGAAGTACAATAAGTCCATAAATAGAAAAGCGCCAATTAAATGGATTTAAATAACCGTGAAGAGCAACAAAAAGAACAGACGTTAACAGCCAACCAAAGTAATGTTGAATTCCCGCTCGAAATAGCAGTTCCTCTCCAATGCCAGCGCAAAGAGAAAGGAAAATTCCTTGGTGAATTTTTAAGTTCATTTCCCCAATTATTTTATCAATTTTTGTGGGTACCGTATCAAAAAACGGAGCTCTCATAAAAAGGTAGGCGATAAAAGAATACAAAATCCCAAATTGCAAACCTAGGCCTATCGGTAAGATTTGAATGTTTTGGACTTGTAAAAATTCACTAATTGAAATTTGTTCAGTGAAATAAAGTAAAAGAAATGCAGGTAAAGGAAATAGAAGTAATGTCATCCACCCAAAAATTAAAATTTTCCCTTTCATAATTTTAAAAAAGTAAATTTCATGAGGATATATTTTGAATTGTAAAAAGTTTATTCATATATTAGCAAAAAAAACAATTCGCCTATAGTCCAAATTTACTTTTAAATTGTTGAAGTTAACAACACAAAATGTAAATTATGGTATATTCTCAAATGAGCGATTGTGATTTAATCCAATTGTATTTATCAGGAAACGAAAAACCTTTTGAGGTTTTATTATTGCGTCATAAAGATCGCTTGTTTCGATTCATAAATTCTAAAGTGAAAGATGCTGCACTTGCAAATGACTTGTTCCAAGACACTTTTGTGAAAATAATCAATACAATGAAACTAGGTAATTACAACGAGGAAGGTAAGTTTTTGCCTTGGGCACAGCGAATTGCGCACAATTTAGTAATTGATTACTTCAGAAAAAAGAACAAGGTCCGAATTATTTCAGAGGCTAATTCATTTGATGAAGAATATTCTATTTTTTACAAAATAGCAAGCGATGAGAAAAATTACTTGCAAGAGCAATCTTATCATGAATTAGAAACTCAGATGGTAAATTTGATTTCATATCTTCCAAAACCTCAAAAGGAAATGATTGAAATGCGTATTTTTCAAGATATGTCTTTCAAAGAAATTGCAGAAATGGATGATATTAGCATCAATACTGCTTTAGGAAGAATGCGCTATGCACTCATTAATATGAGAAAATTAATTGAGAAGCATAAGATGGTTACTGAGATTGATTAATTTCTTTTTATCTTTATGGTCTTAATTAGACTAAAAATTTTTCTTTTAAAAATATTTTTCATTAAAACTTGACTTGATATGAGAATTCAATTATTTTTTTTCTTTTTTGTTTTAACAAGTAGTGTTTTTAGTCAAAATAATTATTGGCAGCAAAAAGCAGATTATACAATATCAGCAAGTTTGGATGATAACTTAGGTTTAGTGAATGGAGTTGAAACCATTGACTATTCAAATAATTCTAATGATAGTCTTTCAGAAATCTACTTTCACCTTTATTGGAATGCTATGAGGAAAGGCAGCCATGCTTTCAACATAATTAGTGCTGATCAGTCAGAGATGAACCAAACTGATTTTGGATCCATTGACATCACTTCAATTTCCATAAATGGCGTAATTCATTCACTCGAAATATTCGAATCAATTGGGAAAATTAAATTAAAAACACCAATTGCTCCAGCGGCTAAAGTTACATTAGTATTAAAGTTTGTATCAAAAATACCTGCGTGTATAAATCGTGCTGGCAAAAATAACATTTCCGGAACTGATTTTACATTTACACAATGGTATCCTAAAATTTGCCGTTATGATGCTCAAGGTTGGCATACAGATCCTTATTTTGGGAGAGAATTTGCGGGTACATTTGGTGATTTTAATGTTACAATTACTTGCAATAAAAGCTATGTGATTGCTGGTTCAGGTTTGTTATTAAATAAATCCTACACAACTAACGGATGGGTAAACAAACAAAATGAAAATTCAATTAACGAAAATGTTGAATGGAAATTTAAAGCTGAAAATGTTCATGATTTTGCATGGGCAGCTGATAAAGAATGGATTCATAATTCTATTCGTATTGCTAAAATTGATTTCCATTTTTTCTATAATAAAGAGTCCTTAACAGAATGGCAATATCTCATGGATAATTGGGCTAAAGCATATAAAATTTGCAACGAAGAATTTGGCGAGTATCCATATCCACAATTTTCATTTATAGAAGCAGGAGAAGGATATATGGAATATCCGATGTGTACAATGTTAATGGGAAGTCCAAGTTTTGAAACAGCTTGTCACGAATTTATGCACAGCTATTTTTATGGCATTTATGGTAGTGATGAAAATCTACACCATTGGATGGACGAAGGAGTCACTAGTTATGCAGAGGCAAGGATTTCAGCAATTTCTACTAAGCCCAGTAACTATGCTGATGGAGCTCTATTTAATTACGATTTCATGCGAATTATGTCAAGTGAGGAGCCCATTTCAACTTCGGCAAATCATTTTGATCAAGATTATGCCTATTACAATGCAGCCTATTATAAAGGTCAATTATTTCCTGAACTTATTCGGTACATGATTGGAGATATAAAAATGAAACAGGGATTTCATCTTTATTATGACAAATGGAAATTCAAACATCCTGAACCAAATGATTTTGTTAATGTATTTGAAGATGTGAGTCAAATGGAACTAACTTGGTTTCAAAACTATTGGTTAAATACAATTAAAACGATTGATTTTGAAATTGAAAATGTTTTAAATTCTAAAGAGGGTTTAAAATTTACTATTAAACGAGATGGTATTCCAATGCCAATTGAACTTTTAGTGGAATTTAAAAATGGCGAAAAAAAATACTATTACATTCCTTTAGATTTAACAAATAATCTTAAAACTGATTTTTTTAGAGCTACAGAGAACTTAGCAAAATGGTCATGTGCAGAAAAAAACTATTCAATATATTTGCCAGGAATTGTGTTGAAGAATATAGCTAAAATATGTATCGACCCAGATGGATTTTTACCTGACATTTCTCCTGAAAATAATTCATGGCCATTACAGAAAAAGTAAAATGGGTTTTTATTTCCAGAATTAATTAGCTGCTTTCAATTAGCTAATTTGAACATTAGTTTTGTAACGTTTTCTTATCTTTGTTTTTTTAATATTTACTAATAAGTATGTTTGAAAATTTAAGTAATAAGTTTGAAAGGGCTTTTAAGGTTCTTAAGGGACAAGGGCAAATTACAGAAATTAATGTTGCAGAAACCTTAAAAGAGGTTCGTAGAGCTTTACTAGATGCTGATGTTAACTTTAATACAGCAAAAAATTTCACGAATACAGTTAAAGAAAAGGCATTAGGTCGAGATGTTCTTAACGCTGTTTCTCCAGGCCAATTAATGATTAAAATTTGTCATGAGGAGCTAGTAGCTTTAATGGGTGGAAACGAAGCTGAAATAAATAGTAAGGGAAATCCAGGGATAATTTTAATGTCA
>SYKJ01000189.1 GCA_005798205.1 Bacteroidota bacterium
CATAACAAGTGCAGTATCCATTTTTACAGTAATTGCAAGCGCTGAACAAATTCCTAATACTTGAACTGTCACAGGGTTGTTGTCTGTAAGCGGTTCTGTAATAAGCTTACGGTTCTTTTTAGAAAAAAGGGACTCAGATGGCGCCTTAACTTTTGTTATAGTTTCGCTCATAGTTTTATTTTTTTAATGATTTAAAATACACTGTGTAAGGAATTAAACAACGATTTATCATTTCCTCAACTCCTTTGGAAGTGATTGTTCCTCCTGAAATACCATCAATTTTTGTTGGTTTAATTCCTGATCCATCTTTAACTACTTCGAACGCTGAATAATTACCCTCTTCATCACTAATTTTTTCATCTCCTTTTACCCAACGATCTATGAAAAATCCCAAAGAAATTTCTGCTCCAAGTCCTGGAGTTTCTCCTTTATGTCCAAAAGAAGCTCCTGCGATAGAGCGCTTATCTTCAGCAACACAGATATTTCCCCAAATTGGTCCCCAAAGACCCATTCCTACAACTGGAATTATGTACAGTTTTTTCCCTTCTTTTTCAGCTACGAACATTGGATAGTTGCGGTCTTTTGCAGCAATTTTTTTATCCTTGTATTCAGCCTGAATATTAGCTTTAAAAGCTGCATCTTTCCCTTTTTCTCCATCTACAAGAACTTTTCCTTGGGCATTTAGTACTACGCCACCAGTTATGTATTTAGCATACTCTACTTCAGCATTTTCCCTAGATACTTTTTTCATTTCTTCAGCCGAAAGCAAGGCGGATAAAACTTCCATTTTCTTTTTAATTTCACCATTGGCCTCTTGTCTTTCTTTGAGACTAATTGCTAAAAAAGCGAGCAAGCCACCAACTACAACAACCATTATCGTAGCGAAGATAATTGTGTAAGTATTACTTTCTTTATTCATTGCCATTTTTATGCGGTTTTAATTCGTTTTAATCTACGGTTAATATTTCCTTGGATTACGAAGTGATCAATTAAAGGAGCTGTTATATTCATGAATAAAATTGCAAGCATAATTCCTTCAGGATATGCAGGATTTAGCACTCGAATTACAATAGCAAGCAAACCACCCAAAAAGCCATAAATCAATTTTCCTTTTGCGGTTTGTGCAGCAGAAACAGGATCTGTTGCCATAAAAATTGCACCAAAGGCAAAACTTCCAATTACAAGATGATATACAGCAGGCAATTCAAAATAAGGATTTCCACCAATAACGTTCATTAGTAAACCCATTGCAAGTCCACCGGCAAAAAATGAAGCCATAATTCTCAATGACCCAACTCCAGTGATGAGTAAAATAGCTGCTCCAATCAAACAAGCTAAAGTTGATGTTTCACCAATAGAGCCTGGAATCATTCCAAAAAACGAATTCGATAAAGTATACTCGCTTGTGAAACCGTTTAGATTTTGAAAGACAGGTTTATCAGACATGAAAGTTGCCAAATCCCCGAGAGCTGTAGAACCGCTGAAACCATCAACCTTAGTAGTTTCTGTTCCTGCCATCCACACTTTGTCACCTGACATAGATGTTGGATAGGCAAAAAATAGAAATGCGCGCGCAGTGAGCGCAACATTTACTACATTCATTCCTGTTCCACCAAAAATCTCTTTTCCTATTATCACTGCAAAAGCAGTAGCAACACCAACCATCCAGAGAGGAACATCAGCGGGCATTGTTAATGGGATTAACATTCCAGAAACTAAAAATCCTTCGTGTAAGGAGTGACCTCGAAGCATTCCAAATAAAAATTCTACTCCCAATCCAACACCATAAGAAACAATTATTAGAGGCATTACAATTAGAAGGCCATTCCAAAACTTCTCTGCTCCATTTGCCCAATAAGCCAAGTCTCTATCTCCTAATGTTGCAACCATTTGCCAGTGCCCCGTATTGTAAATTCCAAAAAGTAGACAAGGAATAAGTGCTATGATTACGATCATCATGGTACGTTTCAAGTCAACACCATCGCGAATGTGTGCACCTTTTGTGGTTACTAATTTTGGTGTAAACGCAAAAGTAGCAAGTGTTTCAAACAAGGGATTCCATTTTTCATACTTCGCTCCTTTCACGAAGTTGGGTTCCATTTTGTGTAGTATTTTTTCTAAAAATTTCACTTTACTAATTTTATATTATTACAAACATTCTTGCGCAATCAAATCTAATCCAGTTCGGATTTTATCTTGAATATTGATTTTTGTGGTGCATACATATTCACATAGAGCGAAATCCTCAGGTGCCACCTCGTATATTCCTAAATTTTCCATCCCATCAATGTCATTGGTTATAGCGGCCTTAATAAGTTGCATTGGCAAGATATCAAAGGGAAAAACACGCTCTAATTCTCCAGTAACTACAAATGCTCTCTCTTCTCCGTTTGTATTGGTGTCTAAAACAAAGTTTTTTGTTTTTGGTGCAAGAAAAGTTGGAAAAAGACGTGAGTTTGAAAACTTATCAAAACCAAGTCCAAGCCAACCCTTAGTTAAGAAAAACTTGTAGTTATCACCTTCAGGGATAACAGTAATTTGGTTGTGATAAAATCCCAAGTAATCCTTTTTCTCTTTTCTATCACCTGTTAATACATTTCCTGAGATAATACGAACATTGTCATTATTTATTTTTTTATTTAAAATACTATCTAGGTTCGTTCCAATTAATACATCAAAATATTGGGGTGCAATTACTTCTGATCCTGTTAGTGCAATCGTTCTTGTCGCATTGAATTTTCCAGTATTGAAATAATTACCAATTATAGCAAGGTCTTGTATATTGACAGTCCAAATAAATTCGCCTTTATTAATTGGATTTATGTGGTGTATTTGAGTCCCAACATTTCCTGCAGGATGTTTCCCTGAGAATTTATTTAGTTTAACACCCTTTAAATTTGAAAACAAAGTATTTTCATTTTTAGCATCAACATTCAAGTGAACATCTCCCTTAGTCAGTTTACAAAGTACGTCTATGCCTGCTTGTAGGTCTTCGCTTTTTCCATCTAGGATATAACTATAATCAGGAGCTAATGGTGAACTGTCAAACGTTGAAATAAATATTGATTTTGGCTCTTGATTCGGATCAGCGATTACATCAATTGGACGTTGTTTAATGAAAGGCCACAAACCGCTTGCGAGCATCTTTGTTTTTATTTCCTCTGAAGAAAGTTTGCTGGAATCTACGGGTTCTCCTACTTTAAACTCTTGGCTTGAACCTGCTTCTATTAATATCTGCAGAATTTTTCTTTTATCTCCTCGAACAACTGCTTTAACGTTTCCACTTGCAGGAGAGACAAATAAGATCGATTCATTTGTTTTGTCGAAAAAAAGTGGATCTCCAATTTTAATTGCATCACCTTCTTTTACTATCATTTTCGGGTTTAAACCGTGAAAATCTAGTGGGCTTAAAGAAATAATAGAGGATGGTGTTAAAACTGTTTTTTTTCTTTCGGCTGATCCTAAAAGTCGAATGTCTAAACCTTTATTAATATTAATTGTAGAAGACATATTATAAATAAATGAAAATTCGGTGCAAAAATACGTAAATGTTATTGATAAAAGATTTAAAATAATTATTTTTATTATTGTTTTTTTAACAAAGATTTAATACTATTGTTTATGGAACACAAAATCAAACAAAATATAATAATAACATCTCTTACATGGTATCGCGAGGACCTATCAGATGTTGAGAATAACAACTATTTTTTCAATTATAAAATCAAAATACAAAACATTAGTAAAGATCGTGTTCAATTACTTCATCGGTATTGGAAAATAGAGCATTTAACCATCGGTTCAAGTGTAGTTAGTGGATCTGGTGTAATTGGTGAACAGCCTATTTTATCAGAAAATGAATCTTTTGAATATACGAGTGGCTGTGAATTATGGAATCCCTTCGGAAGAATGAGTGGTTACTACACATTTGTGAATCTTGAAAGTAACCAAGAATTTTCGATTGAAATTCCCTCGTTTAAGATGGTTTATCCTCCCTTGCTAAATTAAATTATTACGTGAATGACTTTCTTTGTTTCAAAGAAATCCTCTTTAAAATAATGATTTAAATGGTATTCTTTATAGCGAAATTTTATACTTTTCATTTCATTTTCTAGATCACCACCTTTTAGATAGAGAATTCCATTTTTAAGTTTATTTTTCCGTTCTTTTTTAATTTTTCTTTTCACGAAGTTTATAAAAACAGGCATTTGAGTTACAGCTCTACTAATTACAAAATCAAAATCTCCTTTCACATCCTCAGCTCTTAAGTGCAAGCCACATACATTTTTTAATCCAATCGCTTCAGCAACTTCATTTACAACTTTGATTTTTTTCCCTATTGAATCCACCAATGTAAAATAAACTTCTGGAAAAAGAATAGCGAGTGGAATTCCAGGAAACCCACCACCCGTTCCTACATCGAGAATTTGTGAGCCCTTTTTAAACTGAATTATTTTTGCAATTCCTAGAGAATGCAAGACATGCCTTTCATAGAAGTTTTCAGTGTCTTTTCTCGAAATGACATTTATTTGTCTATTCCACTCTTCGTAAAGTCCTTGTAATTTTTCAAATTGCTCGACTTGTTCTTTACTTAAACTAGTAAAATAGTTAAGAATTTGTTTCACGTTTTAAATCGTCTCCTTTGTTTTTTCGATCATAGAAGAAAGAAAATCGCGCGCCCGAAATAATTGAGCTTTCACTGTTCCTAAGGGTAAATTCATTTCTTCGGCAATTTCTTCATAGCTCATTTCATCGAAGTATCTTTTTTCCACAAGCTCACGGTATTTTGGTTTCAATTTACTCACCAAAAGACGCATGTGATCAATTCTTTGCCCTTGGATAATTGTTTCCTCGGGATTTAAGCTCGGGGATCGCGCATCAATTTGTATAGACTCTCCATCACTATTGCTTATTCCAGAATCCATAGACGTAACTTGAATTCTTTTTTTTCTAATAAAATCAATGCTGTTATTAGAAGCAATTTTAAAGAGCCAAGTACTAAAAGCAAAGCTTGGAGAATATTGCTCCAGCCTGTTAAATGCTTTACCGAAAGCCTCAATGGTCAAATCGTCAGCATCGTCTGTGTTTTTAAC